>JASKZZ010000080.1 GCA_030147335.1 Herpetosiphonaceae bacterium
GCCTGATGCTATCAATCGCTAGTGTCGTTGCTTCATGAGTAGCTTGATTAATGTGAATGACGCTAACCTGCGAGCAATCAAGAAACTGCCGAATAAATTGCACGGTTGTTTGTGCAATAGTAACCGGCGATTGCAAAGCCAAAATAGCCTCGTCAATATGGCGTAAATGTTGAAGACGACCAACATATTGACGAATGGCCTCCTCGTTCTGCTTTCGCTCAGTAATGTCCGTTACAACAATACCAAGTCCGAGAATAGCTTTATTCGCCGTCCGAACAGGATAATAGTTAGCAAGCCAATGCCGCTGTTCATTTGGTGCTGCGGGCGTTGTCCCTGAAATCTCGATATCGGCTGTCGGCGTACCAGTGGCGAGAATATTTTGCCACAGCGGAACAAGCGTCGGGGCAAGCTCCGGCAGCACGACAGAAACTGGCTCGTCGATATGATCAACAATCGTCCGTCCATTCATATCGGCAAGTGACTGGTTAATCTGACGAAACCGTAGTTCAGTATCAACAAACGCAAGGCCAATCGGTGCCGTGGCAAACAGCGAATCAAGCAGCGCGCGCGCCTCATCAGTACGCCGCAGTGCATCCTGGGTTTGGTTAAAAAGCTGCACATTGTTGATCGCAAGCGCGATGCGGTCCGCAACTTCTTGTACCAGTGCCTTATCGTCAACTGTATATGCAGGCTGATGCTTATCACGATTAACCGCAAGCACGCCGATTGCCCGTCCACGCAAGCGCAGCGGTACACCAATCGCGCTATGAATTCCCAACTTATCGACCATTGGCCACAACTCGCGATCAACCATCTCCCGGAGCCAACCATCCGGCAAGGTCGGTATCACTATGCCCTGGCCAGTTTTCACCACCTGACCGGCAATACCGGCGCTGACTGGTTGTGCCGTAGCGTGCATCAGCGCATGGAGAACAGTACGCGCATCAGGATCGTGGTGATAACAAGCACTCGGCAGCAAGCGTTGTTGTTCATCGTCCCACAGCCGAACAACGCACGCATCGCCAATAACTTCCGCGGCACGACGTACAATATGTTGCAACGCATCAACATCGCTAATGTCCAACTCGTTGATCACGTATGACAACTCAGCTAGAATTGCGTTGCGCTGACTAAACGCAGTCGCGCGCTGATCGGCCTTCACTCGTTCCGTTATGTCAACCCCAAACGCGATGAGATGTGTTATCTCGCCCGTATCACTGCGCATAGGAACAAGCGCAAAATCAGTAATGATACGTTGTTCATGCACCACACAAAGCTCTACATCATAGCGGACCTGCTGACCCAACGCCGCGCGCTTGATGGCATCACGTAGCTCCGCCTGAGCCGTCTCGGAATATGACCACCAATACGTGTCCGCTAAATGACGTCCAAGCACATCCTCTGCCGCAAGGTTGCCCGCCTGGAGTATGGCACGATTTGCCTCAAGCAGCATTCCATCAGGTGAAAGTACACCGACGAACGAAAACAAACTGTCGAGCACGTTTCGGAGGAATTGTTCCTTAGCGAGTAGCTGTGCTGCCGCTTGTTCGCGCTCGGTAATGTCACGCACGACCGCAGTTGACAGTTTCTGACCATCACGACTCATGGTGGAAATGGACGCTTCGATTGGAAATTGAGTGCCATCACGCCGAACTCCGGTCAGCGAGCCCAATGAATGCATCGAGCGCGCACTGCTTCCATTTCGCTCGAAATCTTGCACATACTGGCTATGGAGCTTACGCACATCCGGCGGCAACAAACGGTCGAGCCGCTCACCAAGAATGTCGTCCCTGGTCCAGCCAAACATCCGCTCCGCCGCCTGATTGAACAGCACAATGCGCTGCGTTGTATCAATTGTGATAATAGCGTCCATCGCTGAAGTAATAATGCCCGAAAGCTGTGCCTCATTGCTGCGCAAGGCTTCCTCGGCACGTCTGCGCTCGGTCACATCACGGGTGGACTCCAACACAAGCAGGCGTCCATCATCCTGACGAACCAGGCTATGGCGGCTTTCGACGATGATGCGGCGACCATCGCGCGTCGTATGTTCCAGCTCGCCTTCCCAAATGCCTGTCGCACGCAGCGCCGCTTCAAACTCCTGCACTCCGCGCGGGTGTCGCGTGCCAAGCAAATTGTGGCTAATGCGACCAACCGCCTCCTGCTTTGTATAACCGTACAGCTCCTGCGCGCCACGGTTCCATACAACAATGCAACCGCCTAGCTCCCATACCAGAATAGCGTCGTGCGTTTGTTCGAGGAGATGCGCCTGCTGCCGCAGCGTGGCAGTCTGCTGTTCGATTAATGCTTCGCGCTGCTTGCGTTCGGTTATATCTTGGGTCAACTTGGCGAAGCCGCGCAACTCGCCTTGGTAGCCGCGAATAGCTGAAAGAGTTATGTGCGCAAAGAATCTTGAGCCGTCCTTACGCACGCGCCATCCCTCATTGATCCATTGTCCCTCCTGGGCTGCGGTAACAAGCGCTTGTTTCGGCAATTGGTTCACAATGTCAGCTGGAGTATAAAAGCGAGTAATATGCTGGCCCATGATTTCATCTGCCGTATAACCCTTGATTCGCTGGGCACCCGCGTTCCAGCTGATAACATGACCACTCGGGTTAAGCATAAAAAAGGCATAGTCCTGCACACTCCCTACGAGCAGGCGCAATCGCTCCTCACGCTCAGCAAGCTCCAATGTCGTTTGCTGCTGGGCAGATGAAGCTTGGTAGACCGTAGCACCAAGCACAACCAGAAACATCGTCCACAACATAAGCGTGATGGCGTGTCGGCGGTCTTGGCTGACAAATACGGTTCCAAGGCGAGTATATAGCTCGTCTTCTAAAATTTTAGCCTGCTGCTCAAGCTCGGCAAAAGTGGTACGCAGCGTTGTAAGATTAGTCGATCGAGCAGAACTGTTGTTATACTCGGGCGAAAGGAGCAGCTGATCAAAGGCAGCAATGCCGTCCCGATATCCGCGAATCTGTTGGGCTAGCAGAGCGTCAGGGGCAACGCCCTTCATCTTGATCAGCGTACTTTCGCCGTGCAACCAATCATCCAAAGCGAACGTCGCCCGATCAAGATGAGCTGCCGCGTCTTGCGGCCCAAATGTATCATCACTTGCCGTTACTCGCGTGACAGTGAGATACCCAAGGGCGACATGAAGCCGTGCTTGCGTAAGATTGTCTAGCCCTGTTACCTGCGCCTCGGTCGCTGTTCGCCACCTGAGATGAGTGAACTGGAGCAGAATGAGCGACAAGCAGCCCATCAGTCCGATAAGCAACAAGGCACGATGCCGACTCCAAACACTTGTTATCATATTATGCTGCACCTAAAGCTTATGATTATTCGCACTCGTCCAGCAGCGATGCTGTCGTCACGTTGCCGGGAAGATCATTGGCTGTGAAGCCAAATGGCGCCATGAGCTGCTGGTGTTCCAGCGTACCAATGAATTGCCGCAGCTGCGCGTTGAGCGCCTCGCGCAGAGTTGTATCTTCCCACCGTAGACCAAATGCTCCATATCCGCGTGCCTTGATCCCCTCAACATTCGGTTGGACGAATGGCGTCGCAAGCTCAACCGTATTCGGCTCTGCTGTCGCCACTCGCGCAGCAATCGATGGCCGCGTCAAAGCCAGTGCGTCGGCCTCTCCCTGCCGTACTGCAACATACCCTGTTCGGGCATCGGGGACCACAAGAATGCGATTGTCTGGAATCCCGACCGCTCGGGCGAGTACCTGCTCTTGAGCGCCGGATATCACCGCAAGCCGTGCATCCGGTCGGTTCCGCACGTCTGCATAGCTATGGAGTTGCTTTGGATTGCCGGCGCGAACCAGAAACGCCTGTTCAAGCAGGTAGGTCGGCTCCGTGAACGCGATTTTTTGAGCACGTTCACAGGTAACAAACATACCAATCGCGATCATGTCGAAGCGACCAGCGTTAAGCTCTGGGATAAGATCATCCCACTCCGTTTGAACCCACTCGACCGACGTGATTCCCATTCGGGCAAGTAACTTGCGCGCCAGCTCGGGCGACTCGCCAGTTACACGATCAGAGGCGTCTCGAAAAGCGAAGGGACGTTCGGGAGCATAGCCAACGCGAATCACGCCTCGGCGCTGCACTCGCTCCAATGTTTGTTCAGGAACCTGGAACCAGAGGAAAATGGTTGTAAGCAACAGAAAGCTAAGCAAGATAATTGTTATAGGAACGAACGATATACGCCGCATGTTATTTGTGTTCCTGTTAACCATATATCAACAGCACGAGACGCATGTGACCCAATGCATACGTACCAAGTATCGTCCGACACAGCATTCACTATTCATACACCTACTAATTTATTCACGCTCTTTAGGCCGATGGAGGCGCGTGCTATAGCAAGAAATGGAGCAGTGTTTAGAAGCGCAGGATACCATACACAAACATTTTTGTACTGTAGTTATGCTATGCTATGAGGACAGGAGGTCATGCAACAACAACAACGCATGAATACACATTCATGCCTATGTATGTTTGTATAACACTACGTTTGATAACACTGGTGCTTTCTGCTGTTGTATGCTTAAGCGCCCTATGCACAGATAACCATTGCGGTTGAGGGCATACGGCTTGCAGTATTTACGGTAGAACATCACAAATTGACGTATATTATGACCATCATCCTCATTCGTTGAATACGACGAATGGCGCAATGTCGCGCTTAGATCTAAATATAGATATGTTTCACAAGGAGGAGGCTGTCACAAGCTATTTGTGCTGCCTTTTTTTGTTGCGTTTGCAGCAGTATTTTGAATGGTCGGAGTAAGAACCAATGATAGTTGCTGTGTTATCCGGCTTTGTGCTTGCGGCTGTTGCTCCATGGATCACAGCTGTAGCTCGGCGCTGGACGGGCTGGTTGTTGGCGGTGTTGCCGCTAGGATTGTTCGTTTATTTCGCCAGTTTGATCGGCACGATTGCGAGTGGACAACCGATTGCGGTGAGCTATCCGTGGGCGCCATTGCTCGATCTCAACCTGTCATTCTATCTTGATGGATTGAGCATGTTGATGGCGCTGCTGGTTACTGGCGTTGGAGGGCTGGTCCTGATCTACGGTGGCGGCTACCTTGCGGGAGATAAGCATCTAGGACGCTTTTTTGCGTTTCTGCTGTTGTTTATGGCGTCGATGCTGGGCCTAGTGTTGGCCAACAACCTCCTCACGCTCTTTGTGTTCTGGGAACTGACCAGCATCAGTTCGTATCTGCTGATTGGCTACAAGCACACCAAAGACGAATCGCGTGCGGCTGCGTTACAAGCATTACTCGTAACCGGCGGCGGCGGTTTAGCGCTACTTGCCGGTTTCATCTTGCTCGGTCTCGTCGGCGACAGCTTTGAAATTTCAACGCTTGTCGGTCGCAGTGATCAAGTTCGCGCAGACGCGCTCTACCTACCAACACTGCTGCTGGTATTAGTAGGCGCGTTTACTAAATCGGCGCAGGTGCCGTTTCACTTCTGGCTACCGGGCGCGATGGAAGCGCCAACACCAGTCAGCGCGTATCTCCACTCGGCCACGATGGTCAAGGCCGGCGTGTACCTGTTGCTGCGACTCAGCCCGATCCTTGGCGGCACAACCGCGTGGACGGTAATTGTGACAAGTGTGGGCGCGGCGACTATGGTAATCGGCGGCATTATTGCGCTGTACCAGACCGACCTCAAGCGTATTCTGGCATACTCCACTATCAGCGCCCTCGGTACGCTTGTTTTGCTGATCGGCCTCGGCTCGTCCTACGCCATTGAAGCGGCTGTTGTATTTTTGTTCGCGCATGCGCTTTATAAGGGCGCACTGTTTATGATTGCGGGTGCGATAGATCATGAGACCGGCACGCGTGATGTTGAAAAACTGGGCGGATTACGTCGCGTTATGCCGATCACAGCGTTGTTTGCGATTATCGCGGCGGTATCACTAGCAGGCTTTGGGCCGGTGATCAGCTTTATCGGCAAAGAGTTACTGCTGGAAGCCGTCCTCCAGTCCGAAGAACTAGGCTTTGTACTTGTGCCCGTTTCCGTATTTGCCGGAGCGCTGTTTGTGGCCGTTGCCGCAATCGTCACGATTAGGCCATTCTTTGGAACTGGTAAAGCAACACCAAAGCATCCGCATGAAGCACCGCCAAGCATGTGGTTAGGACCGGCAGTGCTTGCAATCGCCGGCCTTGTACTTGGCGTTGTTCCAGGCATCTTAGAGCAAAGCATTATCTCACCAGCTGTTAGCGCCGTACTCAACCAACCAGAAGAGGTCAAATTGTACCTGTGGCACGGCATCAATCCGGCATTGCTGCTCAGTATCCTATCGGTCGCTGGTGGTGTCGTGCTTTACCTGAGCTGGAGTGCGCTGCGGCGTAAAACCGGATGGGTTGAGGTAGCTTTAGGGTGGGGGCCTACACGGTGGTACGCATCTAGTCTCAAGGCTGTTAATCGCGTTGCGCGGTGGCAAACACAGCTGCTCCAGAATGGCTATTTACGCTACTACCTGTTGATGGTGTTGTTAACAACCATTGGGCTGGTCGGCTATACATTCCTGTCTCGCGTGGAATTATTGCCACCGGGTGGCATTGGAGACTTTCGTCTGTACGAGGTGGGACTTGCCGCACTGATTTTATTGTCTGCAATTGCAGTTATTTTCGCACGGTCACTGTTGAGCGCCGTCGTGACGCTGGGTATTGTCGGCTATGGCGTCGCGCTGTTCTATATTTTGTATGGCGCGCCCGACTTGGCCATGACTCAGGTGCTTGTCGAAACACTGACTGTTATTTTGTTTGTGTTTGTGTTTTACCACCTACCGCGATTCACGCAACTATCGACTGTTGGCAGTCGTGTCAGGGATGCGCTGATCGCCGTTACTGTTGGTGTATTAACAACAGCGCTAGTGCTTGCAGCTACCGCAACACCGCCCGATTCACAGCTTGCACCTTATTTTGCCGAGAACAGCAAGCCGTTGGGCCACGGCAGCAACATCGTTAATGTCATTCTGGTGGACTTTCGTGGGCTGGATACGCTTGGCGAGATTACCGTGCTCGCAACGGCGGCAATTGGCGTATTTGCCCTGCTCAAATTACGTCCGCGCAAAACCACTCATGAATCACAAGCTACACAAGAAGCCTCACTCCAATCGGTTCGGACTGTACCGCCATCGGTTCGTCGCGCAGCACCGTCCCTTGTTGAACCAGCGGAGAAAGGCGCAGTATGAATTCACTCATTCTACGTACAGCAACTCGCTTTCTGGTGACGCTGCTGCTGTTGTTTTCGGTCTTTTTGCTGCTGCGCGGCCATAACGAGCCGGGCGGTGGCTTTATCGGCGGTCTGGTAGCGGCGAGCGCGTTCGTGCTATACGGCATGGCCTACGACGCGCCCTCAGCGCGAAGGGCGCTAGGTGCCGAAGAACATATATATATTGCAACTGGACTATTGATTGCGGTCATCAGCGGACTCTTGCCCGTCCTAAGTGGACTGCCGTTTTTGACCGGACTATGGGGCTACCTGCCGCTGCCGGGTTCGGCAAAGGTCGAGCTTGGCACACCGCTTTTTTTTGACATAGGCGTGTATCTAACAGTGCTTGGCGTAACAACAATGATCATCCTGTCACTGATGGAGGAATAATATGACGGTAGTCCTGGCGGTTGTCATCGGGGGATTGTACGCGGTGGCAGTATATCTTATGTTACGCCGAAACCTAGCTAAAGTAATTCTTGGACTGGCACTGCTGACAAATGCCGCTAACCTGTTGATCTTCACTGTCGGCGGATTGACCCGCGCGCGACCACCTCTCGTGCCCGAAGGTCAATCACGGCCGACAGGCGTGTATGCTGATCCATTACCTCAAGCCCTGATCTTGACGGCGATCGTGATCGGCTTTGGTGTACTGGCTTTCGCTATGGTATTGGCATATCGAGCCTATCAAGCAGTCGGCTCCGACGACTTGGACGAAATGCAAACAACTGATTACATCATGACCGACAAACAGCCCGATCTGACGGAAATGTATGACGAGGAAGAACAATCCGATCCCGAACGAACAGAAGAACTGGCTACGGCGAATGCGATAACAGTTCCGGCTAGGCTAGGAACATCATGAGTATCTTGCTGCTCCTGCCGATTCTGATACCACTGGTAACCGCCATTGTCACACTGTTGTTTCATCGCCGTGTGATTGCACAGCGTGTGACGGGCACGGTTGGCGCGGCGATGCTGCTTGGCGCGTCGGTAGCACTGCTTGTGCAGGTAGCGACCAACGGTATTCAAGCGGTTCAGTTCGGCAACTGGCCCGCGCCGTTTGGCATAACATTTGTCGCTGATCTACTGAGTGCAATCATGGTTGTGATGGCAGGCATTATGGGCTTTGCCGTTGCCATCTACTCGTTAGTAACAATTGACGTGCGGCGCGAAATCTTTGGCTACTCGGCGTTGTTCCACATACTGCTGATGGGCGTGTGCGGCGCGTTTTTGACGGGTGACATCTTCAACCTGTACGTCTGGTTCGAGGTACTCTTGATGGCGTCATTTGTGTTGCTGGCGCTTGGTGGCGAGCAAGGCCAGCTTGAGGGCGGCATCAAGTACGTGACGCTCAACCTGATCTCGTCGGCATTGTTTCTTGCAGCAATCGGTATCCTGTACGCTGAAGCCGGTACGCTTAACATGGCCGACCTAGCTCGTCGCTTGCCGCAGCTTGAACAGCAGGGACTGATTACGACATTGTCAATGCTATTTTTGGTTGCATTTGGCATCAAAGCGGCGGTCTTTCCACTCTTTTTCTGGCTGCCCGCCTCATACCACACGCCATCGGTTGCGACCTCGGCCATTTTTGCCGGGTTGCTAACCAAAGTCGGGGTGTATGCCTTGATGCGCGTCTTTACGTTACTCTTCATAGGGGACGTAGGCTACACTCACACGATCATCCTGGTCATTTCAGGGCTGACAATGATCACCGGCGTGCTGGGAGCTGTTGCCCAGAACGAGATGCGGCGGATCTTATCGTTCCACATTGTCAGTCAAATCGGCTACATGCTGATAGGGCTTGGAATCTTTACTCCACTTGGACTGGCTGGCTCGATTTTCTACATCATGCACCATATTATCGTCAAAACCAACCTTTTCCTGGTGAGCGGCATTTCTCAGCGCCTTAGCGGCACCTCCGAGCTAAAGCAGTCGGGCGGGCTGTACGCTGCATATCCCCATATCGCGGTGTTGTTCTTGATTTCGGCGTTTTCACTCGCTGGATTACCACCGTTTTCCGGCTTTTTTGCCAAGCTCCTGTTGTTGCGCGCTAGCCTTGAAAGTGCGAACTACGGCATTGCCGCCGTTTCGCTCGGCGTAAGCGTCCTTACATTGTTTTCGATGACAAAGATTTGGACCGAAGCATTTTGGAAGCCCAAGCCGCAGCGCGCTGCCAACCGTGACGCTAACCGTCCACAAAGCAAACGTGATCTTATGGTTATGACGCTGCCGGTGGTGGCATTGGCAACGCTAACAATTCTGATTGGCGTGCTGGCTGGACCGATGGCGGAACTAGCAACGGCTGCGGCAGAACAGCTGCTTAATCCAACGGAATACATGCAAGTTGTGTTGGGAGATACGCGATGAATGGCTTGTTCTTGAACATCATTCTAGCGCTCGTCTGGGCGTCAATCACCGGCTCGTTTACGCCGCGCAGTCTCGTTGCTGGCTTTGTACTTGGCTTTGTGATTTTGTTTTTCACGCGTAAAATTATCGGCACTCCAAACTATGGGATTAAGGTCTGGAAAGTTCTCAACTTGTTCGCCTTTTTCATCAAGGAATTGATCAAGGCCAATCTCCGTGTAGCCTACGACGTACTCACTCCCGGCTTGCAGATTCGGCCTGGCGTTGTAGCAATCCCGCTGGAGGCGCAGACCGATACGGAAATTACTATCCTTGCGAATCTAATCACACTCACGCCCGGCACACTTAGTTTGGATGTGTCGGCGGATCGGCGCGTGTTGTACATTCACGCTATGTACATTGATGATCCTGAATTAGTCCGTCGGCAGATCAAAGACGGCTTTGAACGACGCGTGTTGGAGGTGCTGCGATGACAAACGTACTGGAATTTGTCGCTCCAATTATCTTCACGATGCTTACCATTGCATTCTTTCTGACCTTTTATCGTCTGCTGCTCGGTCCCAGCCTCCCCGATCGGGTAGTCGCGCTGGACCTGATTGCAGCGATCACTGTGGGGTTCATTGCGGTCTATGCAATTGATACCGGCGAGCATGTGTTTTTGGACGCCGCGATCGTCGTAGCGCTGATAACTTTTTTAGGCACAGCTGCCTTTGCTCAATATCTTGAACGGAGGGCGCGGAGTGAGTGAGATTTTGTGCGCAATTCTGCTACTAATTGGCGCGACTTTTCTGTTGCTGGCTGCAGTCGGAGAGGTACGCATGCCCGATTTGTTTACACGAATGCAGCCTGCTACCAAAGCGGCAACGCTCGGTATCGCTTGTATGCTCCTGGCCGACGCCGTTTACTTTGGGCGGATCGCCGTCACTACGCGTGCCCTGGCGACAATAGCTTTCTTCTTTTTGACCGCTCCAGTGACAGCACATCTAGTTGGACGAGCATCGTATTTTGTAGGCGTACCCTTATGGAAAGGTACGGTTATTGACGAACTACGCGGCAAATATGATCCGATTACTCATACCTGTCAGTCATCAATGTCGGCGGTGGTAGATGTTGTTGAGGCCGCGCAATCCAACAGATTGACAGACGCACCGGAGCAAACGCCAACACATGGTTAGGTTAGCACGGAGTGAGCGAACAGGAATGTGCTTCGAGGCTGTGGAAAATTGAACGTTTGTCTGCTACCATGAGATAGTTCCGTACCAACCAAACGTTTCAACGAAAGTTAATTAATGAAGATTGCGCTCTTCCTTAGCTGTTTCAACGACACGCTTTTTCCACAAACGGGCCAGGCGGTTGTGCGCTTGCTGGAACGCCTTGGTCATACCGTCGATTTCCCGATGGAGCAGACCTGCTGCGGCCAAATGCATTTTAACACCGGCTATCAGCGTGAGGCGCTGCCGCTCGCTCGCCATTTCGTCGAGGTTTTTGGCGACGCGGATGTTGTTGTTTCTCCATCCGCCTCGTGTGTCGGCATGGTCCGCGAATTTTATCCGCGTTTAGCGGAAATAGACCGCAGCCCTGACCTGGCGCAAGCAGTCGAAACGATCATCCCACGCGTGTACGAGCTATCGGAGTTTCTGGTCAATAAGCTCGGCTTGGACGATGTGGGCGCGTATTATCCCCACCGGGTTACGTACCATCCCACCTGTCATTCACTGCGTATGATTCGCGTTGGCGATGCTCCGCTGCGGCTGCTGCGCAAGGTTCGCAGCATCGACCTGGTTGAGCTGCCGAATGCTGAAGAATGCTGCGGCTTTGGCGGCACATTTGCGATCAAGAACGCCGACACGTCGATGGCGATGCTGGGCGATAAGGTGCGCAACGTACTCGATACACGTGCCGAAGTCTGTGTTGCCGCCGACAATTCGTGTCTAATGCAGATTGGTGGCGCGCTTCACCGCCAGCGCGCCGGGGTCAGGCCCGTCCATCTTGCGGAAATATTGGCAACGACCGAGGATGATGTGCGATGAACCAGAGCAACAACAAGTTCCATATTCCACTCACCTTTCAAGAGTCGGCCAAAGTAGCGCTGGCAAA
>JASKZZ010000089.1 GCA_030147335.1 Herpetosiphonaceae bacterium
CGCGGCAATCACACCCCGAACACCGGCATTAACCGTGAGCCATAACGCCAGCAAGCTACCTTGTAGAATCAGCAAAAATCCGCCCATCCATGTGCCCCAGCTTGGGACTAGGTCAAGCATGAGCATCGGCACGGCCCACACATAAATGAACAAATAGGTATTCAACAGCCAGATAATGAGTCGTTGCATATTAGCTTATAACTTTCAAGTTCCAGGTTTCAGATTCCGAGTTCTGGGCTTCGATTCTTGTTTCTTTGTTCGTCATAAGGTTTCCAGCAGACGGGCAAATAACGCCGTTCGCGGCACAAATGAATCAAGGTTTACGTGCTCATGCAGCGCGTGCGCTCCGCCGCCGACGGGACCAAGTCCGTCAAGGGTTGGGATACCGACTGCAGCCGTAAAGTTGCCATCCGAACCGCCACCGGTTGAGGTTTCATCAATCGCAAAGCCTAGCTCCTGGGCTAATCGCTGTGCGTGTCCAAACAATGTGCCGATGCGGTCAGTGCGCTCCATCGGCGGACGATTTATGCCACCTTGAAAGCGAATAGTCACATCGTCAACAATCGCGCGGCGATCGGCAAGGGCAGTAGCAATACGAGTTGCTTCGGCCATGGTGCGAACGCGCACATTTACATCGGCGCGTGCCTCGGCGGGAATAACATTGGTCGCGTTTCCACCACCTGCCACACACACATTCACCGTCGTCCCTACCTCGTCGTCGTTAAGCTCATGCAGCCAGATGATCTGGTGAGCCAGTTCCAACAGCGCGCTCCGACCTTGCTCGGGCGCAACTCCGGCATGCGCGGCCCTTCCTGTAATCGCAAGCTCGTATAAACCGACGCCTTTGCGAGCAGTTTTAAGCGCGCCGCCATTACCGGCAGCTTCCAGCACCAGCGCCACCTCCGCCTGTCGCGCCATCTCTTCGATATATACGCGTGAGGAAGGACTGCCTCGCTCCTCATCGCTGGTACATAAAAACCATACCGGTCGCGGCCCCATTCGTTGGAGCGCCCGCAGCGCTTGAATCGCAACGCAGCCGATCAAAAGACCGCCTTTCATGTCCACAACCCCAGGACCGAACAGCTTACCGTTCTCCTGGCGAATTGGCTGCGTGGTCAATGTTCCGCGCGCATACACGGTATCGTAGTGTCCCAGCATCAAAATCGGTTTACCAACCCCTGGCCAGCGTGCCAGCAAATGCGTATCGCCGAGTTGCTCGACCTCAGCCCCCAGACCGGCAAAGCGTTGGTGGAGCACTTGCTTGAGATGCGCCAGCCCATTGGGATCGTCGGAGCATGTTTCAATGGTGGCCCATTCAATTAGTTCATCAGCGAACGGCACATCCTGGAGGTAACGTATCAGGGCGTCGGTCATAGGTAAAACTCCTCACGCCTAGTAAGCGTATCATTAGTCATATCAAATCATTATCCTGTTATGGTATCCTACAGCAAAAAGAGGCAGTACCGTGAATACACGTAACATTGATTGGCGCACATTCGCCATTTTTCTAATCGTCTTTATCTTTATTGTTCCAGCCTTGTTTGGCCTCATTGGGCAGCTGCTGCGTATTCCTCCAATCAACGTTATTGCTGCAACCGGCGGCGCTGTCTGGTTGATACTCGCAGGCATTCGTCCATGGCTCGGTGGAAAAAGCCCTCTCGGCTCGGATAAGGTGACCTACTGGCGTGGTCAGCGCATTGTAACCAAGCAACCGGCGCGCGCCCGCATCCGTTCAACATCCGGAGTACAGCTAGCAGGTTCGCTATGGCATCTTGCACTTGGTTTGGGAAGCGCGTACGCCGCCGTGATTGCATTGCTTGACTTTCTAGGGGTTGCCTGATACATATCAACACGTAGAATTGCTTCCCTGGTAGTCGAACCTGTAAATTAATTACCAAGATAAGCCCTTCCCAATGATCCATCCGGAGGAATTTATGCCCTCAACAGCACACGATATTGTGGAGCGTACACGGCGTCAGTATTTTGATGACTCCCGCAATACGCTAGCGAACATTCAGGTCGATCAACAACAAGATACTGTACGCGTTCATGGCGACGTGCTTGATCAGCAAGCTGCCGAACAGTTTATGCAAGCGTTACGGGCACATGCTCCCACAATCAACTGGCGGGACGAGCTGACGCCGCTGGTCATGGGGCCAGATTATAGCTGGGCAGTTAATATGCGGCCCGTTGCTGATGTTCGTCGTGAGCCGCGCATGCTCGCCGAGCGGGTTACCCAAACCGTATTTGGCGAGGCGCTTGAACTGCTCCGTTATCAAGGTGATTGGGCATTTGTACGGCTCAACGACGGCTACCTTGGCTGGATGCATGTTGGCACTGATGTATCACCTATTCATAAATGTTCATCCGAGATGGCACAGGAGTATCAACAGCGCGCTACAAATGTTATTAAGCACTCGCTCGTACCATGCTACGCTCATCCAAGTGGCGAGCCGTCCGAACAGGTTGCACTTCTGCCATTTGGCGTGCGAGTTGCCGCTGATACCCAAGGCGGCCCGATGCGACGGATTCATTGGCCCGATGGAACAGTGCGCTGGGTTTGCGCTGTTGACCTGCTTCCATTGAATGAGCTGCCACACAATAGCGCTGCAAGCCTGAAAATGATTATGCCATGGGTACGTATGATGATCGGCGTACCTTACCTGTGGGGTGGTAAAACACCATTTGGCTATGACTGCTCGGGGCTTGTACAGGTTGTTTTTGGTATGATCGGCATTCATCTACGCCGTGATGCTGACCAGCAAGCTAACGAAGGCGTCGCAGTGCCGTTTGACGAGATTGAGTTTGGTGATCTTCTTTTCTTTGACACGCGTTCATCAGATGCCGACATCCTGAACGGTAAACTTGATCCACACGTTTCTCATGTATGCCTTGCGCTGGATCATATGACCATGATTAATGCTAGCTTTAGTGGTGGTGGTCTTTCGCTGCGTTCGTTCGATCCTCACTCGCCTTACTTCTCGCCCAACTACGACCGTCGATTTCTTGGCGCGCGGCGTTACCTCACTGCGAATACCTGATGCATACGAGCTTTACGATCACCGAGCTACGGCTGCGGCATACATTTCATATCGCACATGGAGCGAGCGCGACCCGCCGCAATGTGATTCTGCGGTTGGATAATGGCATGGGTGAAGCCGCGCCCGTAGCCTACCATGGTGAAAGTGCCGAAGGCGTGGCTGAAGCGTTGCAGCGCTGGCAGCCGGAACTTGCGCGGCTGGATGATCCTTCGGCGATTACGTGGTTGATGCGTCGTTTGGATGGCAGTCGCGCTGCTCGCGCCGCTGTTGATCTTGCGCTGCACGACGCGCTTGGCAAGCGACTGGGACTTCCCCTCTATGGATTGCTGGGCTTAGCCCAGCTGCCATTACCGCCTACCTCCTTCACCATCGCGATAACCGCCCCTGATGAGCTGGTTGCTCGCGTTAAGGAAGCGGCTGCTTATCCGATTCTCAAAGTGAAGCTTGGGACTGATCGTGACCTTGATATTGTTCGGACGATCAGATCCG
Organism: Herpetosiphonaceae bacterium; assembly: GCA_030147335.1. GTDB lineage: Bacteria > Chloroflexota > Chloroflexia > Chloroflexales > Kallotenuaceae > LB3-1. Next base: position 3,531 of record JASKZZ010000089.1, read on the forward strand.
CCGCGCCCAACACAATCATTCGTGTTGACGCGAACGCAGCATGGACAGTTCAACAGGCGCTGTCGCTGATTCCACAATTCGCCGAGCTTGGCGTTGAGTTGATCGAGCAGCCGTTGGCCGTAGATGATGTCGCTGGAATGCGCCGGCTCAAGCAGGCTAAACTTCCTGTGCCAATCATTGCCGATGAAAGCGTTAAGTCGCCTGCTGACATTGTGCGCCTAGCAGACGCGGTTGACGGTGTAAACATCAAGCTGATGAAGACCGGTGGTATTCATGGGGCCTTGGCGGCAATTGAAACGGCACGAAGCTGCGATTTGCAGGTGATGCTGGGCTGCATGGTTGAAACATCGCTGGGCGCGACGGCAGCTGCACATTTGGCCGGTTTAGCAGATTGGGTTGACCTTGACGGCCCGCTGCTGATCGCCAACGATCCCTACATCGGCGTCCAATACAAAGGCGCAGCGCTAACCTTACCTGAAGCACCCGGATTAGGCGTTGTTGAGAATGCCTAACATACCCGATCAGTAAAACATCGTTTATAACAATAACCCCGAGGCATTACACCTTGGGGTTCGTATGTCGGAACTAGTTTTCTTTACGGAACTGCCACATATCATTATCGACGTTCGTGACATTCGTTAAGCAAATAGGCCGGAGCAACATGCTCCAGCCTGTTTTTGTATTGTAGTCAACGTTAGATCATCGAGCGGACAACGCCAACGACTCGCCCCTGTACCTCAATGTTTGTAGCATCCTCGGTCCAGGCGTCCATGGTTGGGTTCGCGGGCTGAAGACGCAGCTTATTACCCTCGAAGTAGACGCGCTTGAGAGTCACTTCGTTGCGGTCGATCACGCGCACAGCAGCGGTTTGTCCGTTCTCGATCTGCTGCGTGTAGCGCATCAGAATAAGGTCGCCGTCAGCGATCAGCGCATCGATCATCGAGTTACCACGAACTCGCAGCGCGTACACG
>JASKZZ010000107.1 GCA_030147335.1 Herpetosiphonaceae bacterium
CGGTTGAAACGCGCGAACGGCTCGACCTGATCATTGGTAAATATCTCGACTAACGGCATCATAGATGATAAGCTCCTCGAACCTTTCGATTTCTCCACGTTTTGCGCTTGCCCTGGTTATTTTTACTGTCGGTCTCCTTGCGCTTGCAGTCATGGTTATCGTGGCGCTGCTGGTGGTGCGTCGCCGTGGGATGACCCAAAGCCAGGATTATGCTGTTCGTCTGCTGCATAACGGCGCTATTCCGCTGGGCTTGCAGATGGTTAACCGCGCGATTGATTTCGCGTTTGCTTTAGCACTGTATCGTCTGCTCGATGAACAAAAGCTAGCACTTGCGACATACGAGTTTGCTGCAATTGTCGTAACCCTGGTGCTAGGCACAATCGCTGAGTGGGGCCTCAATATTTACCTAACAAGCCAGGTAGCGCGTGATAAGCGTGCAATTGGTGAAACATTTGGAACCGCACTTGCCATCCGTTTAGCATTCGCCGCACTGGTTATCCCAGCTACTGCCTTGATTGTCTTGATCTATAACCAGTTGGGATCAGCTAATCTCATTGCCAATGGCTTCGATACGCAGGGGCTAACGGTAATGCTTGTGTTGGCTGCAACAGCATTGCCTGGAGCGATCAGTGGCGCAGTGACCGCAGTCTTTTTGGCAACCGAACAACCGATCGTTCCTGCGGTTGTTGGCCTGATGACCAACATTGTCAGCGCGCTGCTTAAGCTGGCCGCTTTGTTGTTTGGCTTCGGCGTGCTTGGTGTTGCTGGAGCAGCGCTGGCGGCAACGTGTGCCAGCGCGCTCATGTTTGCTGTGTTATTTTTCCGTTACTTTGGCAAGCCGCAAATCCATGTCAGCCCGACGATGGGCTTAACAATGCTGCGAGCCGGCTTTCCCTTGATGCTGAACGCGCTGCTGCTGGCTGTGTTCTTCCGCTTCGACGTAACCGTAATTCGAGCCTTTCGCGCTCCCGAAGAGTTTACGGCCTACACAGCGGCCTACAAGTATGTGTCGTTGACGCAAATACTGCCGCCGATTGTGATCAATGCGATTTTTCCTTTGTTTGCACGCCAAGCCGTCGCAGATCGTCCTGGTCTTGTTCGCGCCTACAGCTATACTACACGGCTTTTGCTGCTTCTAGCGCTGCCGTTAAGTGTGGCAATCACGATTTTAGCGCCATCGCTACTGACGTTATTTGGGGATAGCGAATACAGGGATACAGGTGGCGCGGCACTACAGCTTCTTATCTGGTATTTGCCGTTGAGCTATATTAACGGCGTGACGCAGTACGTACTTATTGCATTGGAGCGGCCCAAAACAATAACCTTGGCTTTTGCTTTAGCCGCATTGTTCAATCTTGGCTTTAACCTCGTATTTGTACGACAGTACGGGATTAACGCCGCAGCAGTGGCAACGGTGCTTTCAGAGGTTGTGCTGTTTATACCGCTGTGGCGTGTGTTGCAGGCTGAGCTTGCCCCAACAGCACCATGGCGCATGACGTTCCGTCCAGCTTTGGCAGCGCTAGGTATGGGATTGGCGATGCTGCTACTGGCACAAGTGCATGTGCTCTTGAGCGTTCTGGCGGCTGTTCCAGTCTTTTGGACGCTGCTGGTAGTATTTGGTGAACTGCAGGATGAAGATCGTCGTTTAGCACGACGTGTACTGGGCCGAGCTTCGTAGTGTAGCAAGCGAGGGGGTGGCTGGGTGAACGGGTGGGGGTGGCTGTAGCGACTAGGCGAATGAAGCTTGGAGCAGTGACATCGGCTGGTGGGCTTCTGAGTGCGTCTGCGCACAAACTGTTGATGTAGTCACTGCTTGGCCTTCGATGGCAAGCATCTGGTTGACACTGCTCACAAGGTCGTCAATAGTGAAGGGTTTTTCAAGAATACGGGCATGTAGCCGCTCGATCTCCGGTTGAAGTGTTTCGATCTGCTTTTGCGCGGCTGTACAAATAAGTGCCGGCAATTCAGGTCGTGTGACGTGACGCACTTGTTCGATTGCTTTCAAGCCCACAGTTTGAAAGTCAACAAGTAGATCGGTAATCAGGAGATCGACGTGCGGTGGTGCTGTGTTGAGCAAATGCGTCAATGAGTCTGCGGCAACAACGGTGTGTCCTTCATCTTGTAGCACTTCACGAAGCAAATCCTGAAGCACGGCATCGTCTTCAAGCAATAAAATCGTCGCGCTCATGGCGTCTCCTCAGCCGATGTCACATTGGTAGATAGTGGGGAACGGGTGCTACGTATTTTCAATATAGCAGATCACCCAATGAATGTAAAGCAAGGTTAAAAAATCGTAGCTAGCCCGAAAAATCTGCTCACTGGATTGTGTGAACAGCGCAATGTGATAGTGCCGACGAGGAAAAGCGATTACGCAACCTGATGGGCGGATACGCCTAACTGGCGCAGACAACGATCAAGCTCAGCAAGTTCAAAGGGCTTGGGAAGAACAACGGTTGGCGCAATATCGAGTGTTGTGCCGATGTGGCGTTGTTTTTCGTGTGAACGCCATGCTGCGCTCATCAATACAACAGGAAGTTTACGTCCGCTTGGATCGCCGCGTAGCTGACGCAGGACCTCGAATCCATCGGTTTCCGGCATCATGACATCCAGAATGAGCGCGGCTGGCTGTATGCGCTTAACACAATCTACGGCTTCACGTCCGTCACTACAAACGGTAACGTCATAGCCTTCGTCGGTCAGCACATGCGATAACATATCGGCAAGCTCGCGCTGATCGTCAACGATTAAAATACGAGTGCGCTCCGGGCGTGAGTTTTGGACGGGCATGATCTCATGTCTCCAAGAGCTGTTGATAGTCGGCCCAATGCAAACAATCAATCAGCTGAGTTGTGAATGGTGGTTAAATAGTCGTCATGTTTGTTGTACAAATTGTGGACAAGATAGGGTTGTTGTGTTTGGACCGGTGGCCGCTTCTGAGAGGACAGAAACGACCACCCATCAGGCGCTAACTTCGACCAGCGTTGTGTTCACGCTGTTCAAGCGAAGCTTCGCCCGGTTCCGGCGCGCGTAATTCATCCTTAGAAATCTCGGGATCTTTATCATACACTGAGCCTAGCAAGATGTCGAGCGCTCCAACCTGCTCAGCGCGCTGAATGGCTTGATGTGTGATCAATTCGCCCACGTTAAGAATAACATTATCCTGTGGATCAAGAATCACGCGGCTAACTGGTCGCCCCAAAGCTGCTTTGATTCGCGATTCATGTGCTTCCTGTGACGTGCGCTCCTGTATATCACTGACCTTTTCTTTGAGCCGCTCCCACAGATTGCCGGCGCTCTGCTTGGCCTGCTGCGTACCCTCACGCAGCCGCTCACCTGCAACCTGTGTCGTTGTGCTGGCTTGCGTGCGTGCGGCTTCAGTCGTGGATAACCCAACCGCTTGGAGCAGTTCCGGTTCTTTGTGATATGTGCGAGCACGGTTGATAACTTGCTCGGTGACGATCTGGCTGGGCGCCGCGATGATCACGCCTTCGTCGGTGCGAACAGGCTGCATTACCCGGCGGCCCAGCGCTGCATCAACGGCATTACCGGCAACCGCGCCACTTACTGCGCTTGTAATACCGGAGGTCAAACTGCCTCCTGTCGCGCGGTACAAACGATCAAGTATGCCCTGGCGCTCGGCTTCCTCGGCGGCAAGTGGTGTTACTTGCTGTCCCTGGGTGACAAGTAATGTACCATCGGGTGCTTCAACATCATTTTCAGCTACTTTACCGATCACAAACTGCCGTTGTTCGGCTGGGTCAACTGCCGCGTTGGTTAATGACGATGTTGCGCTTTGAGTCGTTTCTTGCAGCTTCTCACTGGCTGTTTGGGCAGCACCTTTGATGCCGCCAACTTGTTCTTCCATCATCATTGCTGTTTCCGGCGGCACAAACGCAACATCTTCGCCGATCTTGATTGTTTGTGGCGCGGGAACAAATGAGCGGCCGGTGTATGCATCGGCAAAAACGCCACCCGAGGCCTCGTAGCCCTCAACCTGGCCAGTTCGCTCATCAAAGTAAAGATCAGCCATCGTTCCAAGATCACGACCGTCCGTTGTCATAATGCGAGTGCCTTTGAGCACGTTGTTGCGCTCAAGGATTCGGTTAATTGCCGGCACCTGCGTCGCGCTAACAATCGTGTTTTTGGCCGGAACGATAATCGCATCTTGACCGATGGATTGTACATTCTCCAGTGGTAATACCCGCGCGGTGCTGAACCAACCGCCTTCGTCAACAAGAAAGCCGAGCAGTTGGTTACTGTTTTGGTCAAACAGTAAGTCATGGATATTGTCCAAGCGTTCACCCGAATCGAACGCGATAATCGGCTTGCCGATCAGGTCGCTGCCTTTCCGCATTGTACGTCCTCCTTATCGTCCAAAAAATGCAAGTAGATCGACGATGCCAAAATATTCAAGGAGTGCGAACGCAAGAAGCGCCAAGACGAGTAGGGTAACAATGATCATGCCGATATTGGAGCTTTGACCTTCAAGCCGTGGCATATCCTGATTCTCCTATTTATTTTTACAACTTGATATAACATTGGCGAAACGCAAGTTGCGTGCCAAAAAACTAAGCATTGTAACCCGACTCATGTGAGTACAATGCCATATTCAAGTGCACGTATAAACACTGCGCGCAAGTCTGTAAGTACAAGCTCGAGTGCGTGGTCGTATGCAGCAGCATCGTTCGCGCGCAGCCGGATCAAGTATGAAGGATGCAACGTTGCAATTGTATCCTCACCATTTGGCCCTTTAAACCATTGTCCACGCTGCTCGGTGATTTTAAAATTTTTGTCAATTAAAGCTTGCGCAGAAGGTCGGCCAATACAGACGATAATTTTGGGCTGCACAATCGTCAACTCACCATCGAGCCAGATGCGGCACGCTTTTACCTCACCCGCTTTCGGGTCGCGATTTACTTTGTTGCCACGCTCGTTAACTGTTGTTGCCCAATGCTTGATCGTATTCGTCATCCAAAGTTTGCTGCGATCAATTCCGACAGCTGCGATCGCACTACTTAATACTTCGCCTGCCGGGCCGATGAATGGTCGTCCACCTTTCGCTTCTTGTTCGCCTGGTCCTTGGCCGACAAACATAACTTGCGCATGCGGATCGCCTTCGCCCCATACTACCTGCGTGCCGGTTTTGTACAGATCGCAGCGAGTACAAGCTAGTCCTTGCGCCCGTAGCTCTTCCATCACCTGTGTACGATCATTCGTCATCTTTGCCTCAATTCAATCCCCAAGTTCCGAGTTTTGTTCTCAGCTCTCGTTACTCTTCGCCGGCTGCGGCCTCAAGCAGCTCCTCCATCGGATCTTCGTCGGCTTCGATCATGTTTGGCGCGAGACCAAAGCGCACCGCAACATCGGCCGCGTAGCGTTGGAGATCACGACGGATGCGTAATAACGCCACATCCTTTGATTTTGCCTCGAGCATAACGTCGAAGTCGAGGTCATGCGCTGTTCGCATAAAGGTGATGAACTCAAACGGATTAAGGAAATCGGCGTGGCCGGTCCAGATCGGTTGTTGCAGCACAGTCTCGTTCTTGCCGGTCTTTCGGTTTTTGCGCTTGATCTCACGCATCTCCGTGCGCGGCGACGAGTAGTGGATTTTGGGCCGCACCCCGGCGGGCCAGGAGCGAACGAAGCGTTCAAGTGTTGGACGCAGCTCCAGCCCTTCGGTGTTGTTGCACCAGAAATGTTGGTAATCGAAGATCAACGGGACGCCTGTATGGTCATGAATCGCCAATACATCCGCCGCGCTGTAACGAATATCATCATTTTCAAGCACCAGTCGTCGCCTGACCGGCTCCGGCAAGCGATGATACGTTTCGATCCAACGAGCGCGACCACTTTCTCGATCCCCATACGTGCCGCCGACATGAATAATCAGCACCGCCTCCGGTCCTAGCTCCATACAGTCCAGCATTTCAGCCTGCACCGTCAAATCCCATATACTTTTATCAACGAGCACGCGGTCAGGACTATTGAGTACAACAAATTGTGATGGATGAAACGACAGCCGTAGCCCTTGCTGCCGCGCAATTTGGCCTAGCTCGCGCAGCTCAAGGTTACACTCTTGAATTTGACCATGAAACTGTCGCATGTCAGGATGCGTCACATACGGCGCGATGTCGGATGACATGCGGTACATCGTGATGTCTTGCTTTTTGAGATAAGCGAAAATATCTCGCAGGTAGCCCAGCGAGACTCGCAGGTGCGGCTCGCTTTGCCAGCGGCGCGCATCATTACTTTTGAGGTCCGGCTGGCCCAGAACCTTGACGGCGAAGCCAAAGCGCAAGGGTTGGGCGGATGACAGTATATTACTCATGATCGCTGTTGTGTTGCCTTTCTTGCAGCCGCTCGTCGACGAGCATCTCGGGACCAAAGCCAAGCCCTTCTGCAAACTCGTTCCAAACGGCGTAACGCAACGCGCCGCCACTGGCTTGGTCGTGACCATTGCCGTACCATTCGCCAGGATTGATCGGCGCGTGCTGCTTCAAAAACTCCAGCACGTTAACGTTGCGTCCAGAGCGCGCGCTAAAATTGACCAGTTCCGGCAAATACCCGGTGTTGACGCCCATCACAATGTATTTTGGCAACCGTGTCCGCCAGATTTGGGCAATTAACGGGTGAATCTGACATGGTGTGTCGATACGGATCATTGCAACATCGTCGCTGAACTTGGGCGATGCCTTTTTCGCCTCTGCAAATGCTTGGTTAACCTCGGTTTTCGCGGCTTTAATCTGCGCGACCTCAGGCTCGTCGCCTTTGGTTACGTCGCGCGGATCATTCGCTTTGAGCAGCAGGTTAAGCGCAGGACGCGTATCGCCCGTGGCAGAGCGACGCGGCGCGTTGAGCAGCGTTGTTGCATCGCGCAGCGGCGTGGCCTTATAACGCTGTTTCGCTTCGGCAAGCTCCCCAAACGGCGCGTTGTCACCGATATCGCTAAGCAGGCTGATTGCTGCAATCCACAGCAAGTCATCGACGCTTGCAACCGCTTGGCCACACCAATATGCCAGTAAACCCGATGTTGGCGTGGGTTCTTCGCCGTATCCGGTCAGCAGCTCTCCTCGTGGCGGCGTTCCGAGCGGACGATGATGGTCAATGAGTAGCGTGGGTACGTCCAGAATAGGTTGTGCTCGACTACCTAAGTCGGTAACAATCAGAGCTGATGGCTTGCTCTGACTTAAACGATCGGCAACACTGACGGACCATGCGTTCTCGCCTTTGCCGGTCGTTTCAACAACAACGTGATAACCGAGTAGCTGCAACGTACGCGCCAAGATCGCGCCGGCTGCAATGCCATCAGCGTCACTGTGACACAGCACAGCTACCGACGAGCTGCGGTCGAGCTGGTCAATAAACGCACGGAAGCGTGCTTGAATATTTTGAACAAACGGTGTCGGCACGCATAATCTCCACTATGCAGGGGCAACGGGGTATCATCACCAGTAGCACCCTTTGTGCCGTGAAAAACACACAGGGACAGGCTATACCTGTCCCTGTGTAGGTCGCTATTCTGTTAGCTTAGATCAATGAACGGCGTTCCAGAACTTGCGCACCAATTCCGAGGCTGGCCAGGAGATAAAATGCGGCTAATCCGGCAAATGGAGCGAACACACCCAGTCCCAGCACCAACAATAACTGCACGGCAACACCCCAGAGCGCGCCTCCAATTGTTGTCGCGCCGGTAAGCCGTTGGCCAAGTGCTTGTCCAACGGCCGCAAGCCCTTGCACGTATGGCAGATGAATCGCCATCATCAGGATGGGAGCGAGCAACAGCCCCACTACCGTAGCTGCAAGGAGTGCTAGGATCGGGAAAGCCAGCAGAATCAGAAACGCTGTGATCATGATGCCAAGACCAAGCGCGGCCCAAGGTTGATGGGGTAATAGTCGGCTCGCGCGCAATGTACGGTCTGGCCACAACATCACCACGAGACCTGCCAGCGCCAGTGTTACAAGCGCTCCCAGGAGCGCTCCCAGCCCGCGTACAAGCGAGGGAGAAAGGGATGTTGTGCTGGAGCTTTGCAAGGCATCGGAAACGGCGAGTGCGCCAAAATTTCGATGAATTGCTCCGGCAACTTGATTCGGAGCCGCCATAAGCTGTCCCGCCAGCACATTGCCGCGTATCTGGCTTGTAGGTGCAACTGATACATTGCCGACGAGACTCGCAACATCGCCACGAACATCGCTGCCGATCGCAATGTCACCTGCAAGCGATGTAACGGCGCCGGTAAGCGGCTGTGTTATTTCTAACGAGCGAAATACTGTAGCGACCGAAGCGTTTGTGGAAGCCGCTGCCAAAACATTTGCGTCATCATTAATC
>JASKZZ010000171.1 GCA_030147335.1 Herpetosiphonaceae bacterium
AGTAGTTGTCAAACACATTCGGAATATTGTGGCCAAGCTCTTTGTTGTAGGCAACGTTGCGCACGTTGTAACGCAGCAAGTCTTGATTAAATCCTAGTGTGCCATCGCGATTTATGGTTTGACCAATTGTCGCGCCAACCGAAGATGTTTCGCGTCTATCGCCGTCAAGCGAGGCAAGCCTGGTAAACGACGCGTAGGTTGGGCTGTTGGGATCATTCGGATCGCCTGCGACAGGAACAGCTGCCGGTACGCGGTTGGCGAATACACTGTTGCCCACCTGAACCTTGCCGCTGATCAGCTCCTTGGTCAACAAACCGTTGGTCACAAACCAAAGCTCGTTGCGGTTCGCGCCGGGATTAGTGATTTCCATCCGGCTCTTGTCCCAATACTGGACTAGCCGCTTCCCGCCATTCGACTCGGCATACCTTTCGGTGCCAGTGCCAAACGATCCTGGTCCCCACATCCACGAGCGGGCGACCTTACCTTGAGCTACAGGCTGATCAGTTCTGTTCCATAAACCGCCGAATGCAGGATCGGCTCCTGCCGCCGTCCATTCTCCAGCAGGATCGGCTTGCAAAAACGTCATCTGAATAGGCGCAACACGTCCCGCCGCGACATCGAACATTTTGCTTACATTTGCACCTGTTAGCGGATCACGGACGGTGGCGTTATAGCTACCGGGACGCAGATCAACCACGCCGAACACGCCATTTGCATCGGTTGTGGTAAAGCTTTCCGGCTGCCCGTTGCCACTAATCCGAATACCAAGGTTGTCCGCTGTCGCACCATTAGCCGCGATCTTGCCAAGCAAATGACCGCTTGAGGGCTGTTGTTTCCAGGCGAACTGCGGGGCAGGCGCAGAATCATTCCATGCTTCGGCGCGTAGTCGATCAAGGAATGCGCCGCGGTCACCGCCGACAGGAATGGCATACGAATACAAGACCGTACCAATACCGGCATTCGCGGCACGACGGAGCTGCGCCATATTTTGATCAGCTGTGTTGAGCCACGCGCCCAAACCAACTGCCGCGGCGCGCCGTCCTTGATTCTGGCGCACATAGTTAACCCAGCCGTCGTACCATCCCTGCTTTTCGCCACCATCATCTTTGTTGTAAATCATCGGCACTGCGAAGTCGATATAGCCCGCGTCGAGCCAGCCACCCCAATCTTGCAGCGTCCGTTTGTACGGCGAGCTGGTCGTGAAGTCGCCGGTGGGCGCGGCGCCCCATGCAATCGCAGCCACAGACAATGTTACTTTAGGCTTGACCGCAGCGACGTTGAGATAGATACGCTTCACAAGCTTGGTAACTTGGTCGCGTCGCCACTGCATCCATTGTGCGTCATCCGGCGCCGGCTTATCGCTACGTCCGGCAGCAGCTTGGAAACGAGCCAGACTGGTTGGATTATAGCCATAGCGCGCGTTGGGATAGCGCACATAGTCTAAATGCAGGCCATCAATATCGTAGCTCTGAACAAGCCGCATCAGCGAGTTAACGGTGTAATCGGCGACGGCGGGATGACCAGGATCGAGCGCATAGCCACAATCATTCGGAGCACCACATTCACCGGCGCGTCCATCAACATCAAGGGTAAACCAGTTGTCCCAGCCACTACGGTCCGGCCCATGTTGATACCAGACATGATTACGGTCAGCCTGCTTATAGCCGTCTTTCCAGGCCGGAAACGTAACCGCCCAGGCATGTACCTGAATATTGTTCGCATGAGCACGCTGGATTAAGTCGGCTAACGGATCGTAGCCATTTTGTACGTCCGACGCCATTGGCTCCGCTGAATTACGGTAGTAGCTGTCGGCGCGACGGCGCATTTGAACAAAGAGCGCGTTTGCACCCGCGCGTTGGGCATCAGCGATGAGACGAGCAGTCTGCTGCGGTGTCTTAAAGCCTTCATGAAAAGCATCAACCCAGAAGCCGCGCAGTTGCGGTGCCGCCGCGTTAGATGGCGCTGCCGGCACAAGCAGACACGATAAAACAAGTAAAACAAGGAGGAACCGAGGCACTAAGGACTCCTTCATTGGCGGTAATTCAGTCGGGAATTAAATCGCTGCTACAGTCTATGGTAGGGGGAGATATTGTACCACAGCCAATTTTACCGTTTTGTCTACGCCAAAAGGATAAAGTTGACGTGACAATTCCGTGACGAAACCTGATGCACCCGCGGCACAAAAGCAGATCGAAAGATTTGTGCTATCATGATCTTTACCATACGCCTATCAGGAGCACCAGATGACGCATATCCTGCTGATCCGCCACGCTGTTAACGATGTCATGAAAGCCAAAAAGCTGGCGGGCTGGATGCCCGACGTCCACCTGAACGATGAGGGACGGCAACAGGCAGAGGATGTGGCGGAGCGTTTGAAACAGCTGCCAATCAAAGCAATTTATGCCTCGCCGCTTGATCGTACACGCGAAACAGCAATGCCATTGGCTGCGGCATTGAACATGCAGGTAGAATTTCGCGAAGGGCTTGGCGAAGTTCAGTATGGCGAGTGGACCGGACAGTCGTTGGAGGATCTGGCCAAGCACGACTTATGGAAAGTAGTTCAGATGTATCCCAGCGGCATGCGTTTTCCGGGCGGAGAAACACTCCGAGCAATGCAAGCACGGATTGTCAACGAACTCGACGCGATCAACGCAGCATATCCACGCGATATTGTTGCAGTATTTTCACACGCCGATGTTATCAAAGCGGCGCTGGCGCATTATCTTGGCGTGCATCTTGACCTGTTTCAGCGTATTGTGATTGATCCGACATCGGTAAGCATTGTGACGTTAACGCCGTTCGGGCCACGAGTGCTGCGAGTTAACGACAATGGACCGATTAAGCTTGAGCCTGAAAAAGAGAAAGAGGCAGAAGCACCACAGATTGGTGGCGTGACTGCCGAATCAGAACAAAAAGAATAACTCTGAGTAGAGAATGTCGATTCACGGGTGCGGGTACGCTACCGGCATTCGTTTACTCCACATTCGAGGACATATGGCACAATTTCGATATGACTTTGATCCCGTCGATCGCATCACTACGGGAGCGCTCGGCGAACCAGGACAACGGACTTTTTATTTGCAAGCCCGTAGTGGTCGTCAACTGCTATCACTGGTCGTTGAAAAGGAACAGGTTCGGGCTTTGGCTGAGGCAGTCGAGCAGCTGCTTGAAAATTTGAGCGAGCGCAATCCACTGCTCAGTACGTCTGAGGACCTGATTGGCTTCAATGATATGGCCCTGGAAGAACCCGTAGAGGAAATATTTCGGGTCGGACAGCTTGGCCTGGGTTATGACGATGCGCGTGACATATTGGTGATCATTGCGCAGGAGCTGACCAGCCAGGAAGGTGAGGCCGATGTTGTGCGCCTGACGATGTCGCGTGAACAAGCACGGGCGCTGGCACGGGAAGGCACCGAGGCGGTTGAACGAGGGCGTAAGCGCTGTCCGCAGTGCGGCGAGCCAATGGACCCGACCGGCCACTTCTGCATCAAGAAAAACGGCATTCCCACAGTATCCTACGAAGCATAGAACGTATCGCGCCCCCGCCTAGCTACGACGAGTGACGCGCC
>JASKZZ010000283.1 GCA_030147335.1 Herpetosiphonaceae bacterium
ATGTTGCCAGTCAATCCAATCAAGTAAAGATGCGGAAAGCGTATATCCACACTCTGCTCCACAATACCACGAAGGTCGGCACTGTTTAGCCGACCTTCTATGCTTTGTACCTATTGCGCAAGCTCTGCCCAAAGATCGTACTGTGTTTGGAGCTTCTGCTCAAGCTGAACATACTCCTCGCCCAGCCGCGCAATATCATCGATCTTGCGCTGTGTGGTAGCTTCTTCCAGCGCGCCTTGAACAACATGCAGCTGCCGTTCCAGATCGGCGACTTGTCGCTCCAGGGCATTCAGCCGCTTTTGTCGCTCGCGGTGCTGTTTTTCCTGATCGCGATGCTCACGTCCGTTAAGCGGCTCGGCTGGCTTGCCGTTACCCTGTGCCGGTTTCGTGGTTGAAGGTGGACTCTTCGCTGGTGGACGACTATCGGCTTGTGGATCGACCACACGCTTACGCTCGACTTCCCCTTTGGTCACATAATCAACATACTCGGTATAGCCGCCCTGAAACTCGCTAACCGTTCCATTCTCGACCATCCAAATCTTGTCGGCTAAGGCGTCGATAAAGTAGCGGTCATGCGAAACAAACAAGATCGTGCCGGGAAACTCTTGCAGCACGCCTTCCAGCGCCTCACGCGATGCGATGTCAAGATGGTTGGTCGGCTCGTCCAAAACCAGCAGGTTGGGCGATTGGATCGTCAGCTGGGCCAGCGCTACGCGGCTACGCTCGCCGCCCGAAAGGTCACGGACACGCTTGAAAATGTCGTCGTTGCTGAACAAGAAGCGACCAAGCAGCGTCCGAATGCGCTCCGTTTTTTCCAGCGGCTTGATGCGATGTACCTCTTCAAGCACCGTGTTCTCGAAGATCAGCTCGTCGTGAATTTGCGAGTAGTAACCGACCGACACGCCGACGCCGAAATCCACACGGCCAGCTAGCGCGGGCAGTTCGCCTACCATCGTTCGTAGCAGTGTCGTCTTGCCCGATCCGTTCGCTCCCATCAGCGCGACAAACTCTTCGCGGTGCAGCTCCAATTCAGGAGTGCGAACCAGCGGCTTTTCTCCCTCCGGCGTTATGTAGCCAGCAGTTAGACCATCACTGGTTGTCAACACCGTGTAGCCCGAGCGCCGATTAGCGTCGAGGGCCAGCTTGAGCTGCTTTTGCGACTGAGGTGCTTCGATTGCACCCTTCTCAAAGCCACGCATCGAGTCCCAACCATAGCGGAAACGATCAAGGCGCTTGAGTCGTCCCTGCGCTTCTTTGGTGCGCTGTCCTGCCATATGTCGGCGGATAAACTCTTCTTCTTTGGCAATAAACTGCTGCTGGGCCTCGTACACCTTTTGCTGCCGTTCATCGCGCTCGGCTTTGAGCTGCAAAAACTTCGAGTAGTTACCCGGCCAGTCGGTGAGCTTGCCGAACGCCATCTCAAACGTGCGGGTCGATACTTTGTCGAGAAAGTAGCGGTCGTGCGAGATCACAACAAGTGTCCCGGGCCAAGTGCGTAAAAACTCTTCCAGCCATTGAAGGGCATGCAAATCCAGATGGTTTGTCGGCTCGTCAAGCAGGAGCAGATCGGGATCTTGGAGCAGCGTGATTGCTAGAGCTGCGCGCGTTTTCTGGCCACCGCTGAATTCACTGATACGCTGGTCGTAATGCGCTTTGGTGAAGCTCAATCCTTCGAAAGTCCGCTCAATTGTACGTTCAGTGTCATAGCCGCCCGCATGTTCAAAACGCGCCTGGAGGTCGCCAAGACGGTCCATACGTGTTTCCCACTCAAGATGCTCGGTATCCGCAATCAGCGATTCTAGCTCACGCATCTCCCGTTCCATTTGATGGAGATGCGCAAAGGCAATGCGTGCTTCTTCAATCAACGTGTGATCGCCGGAGAATTGCGCTTCCTGGGCGAGATAGCTTACTTGCGTACCACGAGCAAAGCTGAGTGAGCCTTGAGACGGCTCCTCAACTCCGGCCAACATTTTGAGCAATGTTGTTTTGCCCGCGCCGTTAATACCAACCAGCGCAATCTTATCGCCGCGATTGACTGTAAAGTTAACACCGCTGAAAATCTGGTCAGCGCCGTAATATTTTGTGAGATTACCACCAGAAACAACTGCCATACAAGGCTCCCTATCCAAACAAGCGCTTAATCATAACAAAAAGCTAAATCGCCTGCATACATCAAAGGTTGGAATGCCCGAATATCCGGTTAAAACGCACATTCATCTAGTTGCAGCGCAGTTTACGCCTGTCTCCTATGAAGACACGGCTGCAAGGGTTCAGCGCTTCCAAGCCTATGGACGGGTATGCAGCATTTCTGTAGCGATTGGCAACGTGACATAAAACGTACTGCCCTCGCCAGGCGTACTATCAACCCAGATGCGTCCACCGTGCAGCTCAACCAGGGCGCGTGTAATCGCTAGACCCAGGCCGGTGCCGCCAATACGCCGCGTGTTGGAGTTATCGACCCGGTAAAAGCGTTCAAAGATACGTGTGAGCTCGTGCTGTGGAATGCCAATGCCTTGATCGCGAACACTGATCAGCAAGGCTGGCTCATGCGCCAATGGTGGTGCGGATAGTGGTGGCTGATGCAACACCGAAGCGTGCAGCACGACCTCGCCACCTTCGGGCGAGTATTTAATCGCATTCGACAGCAAATTGCTCAAAATTTGGCGCACACGGTCACGGTCGGCATAGATTGGTGGCAAGCTTTCAGGAACATCGAGCAGCAGACGATGCCGCTCAACATCCAGCTCTTTGTTAAGCTGCGCTACAAGCTCGCGCACAAGCTTTGGCAGCGCCATGACCCATCGTTCAAGCTTGATCTTGCCAGCGTCGAGTCGGGATACGTTCAGCAAGTCTTCGACCAAACTTGATAAATGGTCGGCTTCTTTATGCACGGTATGAATAAACTCTTTACGCTCGGCAGCCTCGAACTCGCGTGCCAGCAGCAGCTCGGTGTAGCCTAAGATTGAGGTCAGCGGCGTGCGCAGCTCATGCGAGACAACCGACACGAACTCTGACTTGAGCCGGTCAACCTCGCGCTCGCGAGTCACGTCATCAATTGCAAGCAGGAAGCCTGCGGGAAGTCCCATCGCGTCACAGACCGGCATGAAAAGCAGGCGTAGCTCCTGCCACGGATTATGCAGTACGATCGCGGCCTCGTTAGGCGAAGCGCTGGCACGCGTGAACAGATCCGAAAAGGCAAGTGGATCGGGGAGGCGCGGCAGAATACGCGGCAAAATGTCCCATGGCACCAACTT
>JASKZZ010000382.1 GCA_030147335.1 Herpetosiphonaceae bacterium
GGCTGTGTATGTCGCGCGTGAAGGCGGCTCGTATGGTGGTCTTTTGGATCGCTATATCGATCTGCGCGTTGATGATCATCCTGAGCCGATCAAGGAGCTAGGTCGAATTTTAGGGCTGCACCGCTTCTACCTAACACGTCCATCCGAATCCGACTTAATGCCAATTGATGCTACTCTTGCGACTGAGCTGCAAGATGCGTTACGTGACCTTGGCTATTACAGTGGTCCGAACACGAATGCTTACGACCGGATGACGACCGAGGCGCTTTTTGCGTATGGCGGCATTGAAAATTTAGAGGAGCGGCTGGTAGAGGATGCGCGTATTGACGCACAGGTGCTTGCGTTTATTCGTCGCAAGCGCAGCGAGGCGAAACGAAAGGTCTCGTAGCGCACATATTTCTGTTGCTCAAATTGTAGTCGTACCGAGTTAATTGATTGCCCTCCTGGCACCATCACACATGTGCCGGTTCAGCTAATTGAGCATTATTATACAGCTCATGATGCATGATCGCCGGTGGGCTTCGTGCAGAATCTGCTACAACCAATCTAGGGTAGAATAACAACACAGGTGGTCGTTGCCGGCGTGCGAACTGATCTTCCTGTACTTTGTATCGTCGGTAAAATGTGTAAACCAACGAAATGCATTAATAAAGGCAGTTTTGTATGACAATGTTTGCCCAACCAACCGGTGGACCGGGCGTTGCCGACGAGCTACTGGCGCTTGCTAAGCTTGAAGCAACCTGCAACGCGATTCGCCTAAGAATCGCGGGTATTGCGCCTGATCAGCTGTATCGCGGCTCCAACGACGAGTTGACCATTGCTGAATTGGTTGCTAATGCAGTGGACCGAGAACGATCGTATCTTGATGGTTTTCGCCGCGCGATGAGTGAAACAAATCCACGGCTCAATGAGCCCGATCCAGGCTTGTCATTTATGGACCGCGATTTTTCGGAAGACCTAGCCTCGTTTTTTGATTTGCGCCGCATGACGCTGGATATTCTGCGGACGTATAGTGAGGCGAACTGGGAACGCACGGTGACGTTGCCTAATGGCAATATATTGAAACTTGAAGAGCTTGTGATCCGATTGCAACGCCACGACGCACAAATGCTCCAGGCAATCAGCAAGCAAAAGCACAAATATAAGCAAACTACCGGAATTAACCAGTTGCGTGATGCAGGCATGGCGGGTAAGCTGGGCGAAAATATTGGCCAGTAGGTGTTACGCGAGTTGAAAGCAAACGGCTGAATGAATCACGAGTTCATTCAGCCGTTTGCTTTTTGTTGGCTATCCAATCACTCAGCGCAGCACACCAAAATACACGGCGACGACAAGCATAACCAGTACAAGCCCTGCTAATACGGCAATGACAATGCGCTCCGAGTCGAACAAACTCAAATCACCACGAATATTGTCATCAAAGCCGATGACTGCGAGTGTACGCGGCTTGTTGCGAAACGTGTAATCAACCTCGGTTACAGGCGTTCCGCGAATGGTTAATTCGGCAGCAACAATCCGTGTTTCTTCGCTGGCGGTCTTAGTCGCTTCTTCGATCAGCTCGTGCAACGGCTGTACAGCGTGCCACATGGGATCGTGAAGATCGATGGGCGCGTTGCTTACAGTTTCGGATCGTTCTTCAAGCACTCGCTGTGGCAGCCCTTCAATATCGTCGGTATTCTGCCATAAGCGTCCACGTCGGCTAAACTGAAACACACTACTTTCAATCAGGCTCCCATTGCCGTCGCAGCGGTCGCAGGTGAGCAGCGCTTGACCATGACATTCCGGGCAATCAATGGTTTGTAACTCGGAGTGTGTGCCAGTCGGCGTTTTAACCGTGCGCTTAAGATCGAGCGTGCCACGTCCCTGGCAGCGACCACAGGTTATGCGCGTTTCGCCCTTGCAGCGCGGACATACGCTTGACTTTTCTGAGTTCGGCACCGCCACTTCGGTTTGTGGCACATCCGCGAACGGCTCTTCTGGTACTTGTACATCGATCTGCCAGCGGTCGGGCATTTGCTTGCGACTGGATACACGGCTGCCTGAAAATGGCCGCTCGCGCGTTTCGGGATAGCTTCGTGTTTCGTACAAAACCTTCAGATCGTAGAAATACACGTTGTAGCTAACGGTCTGGTCAAGTCGAATCGCTTGTCCTAGTTGCCGACGACGAACGGGATTGCCGCCGCTCCAGCTGTCGAGCAGACGACGGACGCCCTCACCGTTGTGCAGGTTATCGGCCCGTGAATGTGCTCGCTGCAAAAACTCAGCATCAAGCCGATCCCGCAGCACGATCTCCAGCGGATTTTCGAGCCATTGTCCTTCGCTGCCTGCGACCGTCAGCGCGTCGCCCTCACTAGGCTCGACCACAGAGCGCAGCGCGCCGCGTAATGCAGCCGCTGCCTGGGCCGCTGTAGGATAGCGGAGGTGGGGCTGAGGAGCCATCATTCGTCGTAACACACGATCGGCTGGCGCAAGCTCGGCACTGCGGCTCCCAAGTGACATTGGTTCGATACCGTTGCCGGGTGGGATCTCGCCTGTCAGCATATGGTACAGCACTGCGCCGAGCGCATAAATATCGAGCGACGGCTCCGGTGTTCGATCTTCAAACGTCTGCTCAGGCGCTGCGTACGGCGTAAGATAATCGGCCTCGTCAAGCTGCGACAGGTCGGGACCATCGGGTGTCGCTGCAAGACTAAATCCGGTCAGCAGCGCGTTTCCGTCTGGTTGCACCAATATCGTTTGTGGCTGAATATCACGATGGATGATCTTGTTGCGGTGCAACTCGTCAATCGCTTGGCCAACTTGTGCGAAAATACGAATAGCTTGGGGCGGCGCGATAGCTCCCTTGTCGAGCAGCGTTTGCAGCGGCTCCGCGCTCACCGGCGGCGTTACTAAATAATAGCCGTAGCGCTCATCGTGGCCGGCGTCGAGGACAGGCAGCATGTATTGATGTTGCAGCCGCGCGGCTAGCTTAGCTGCAAGCTGAAAGCGACTAACGGCAACCCAGCCCGAGCGCCGCAGCACATGCACATGGACCTCACGGTCAAGTGTTTGATGGAGGGCACGATAAACGAGAGCAAGCTCGGTTTGACCGATACGCTCACCAAGATGATAATTTTTAATTTCAGTTCCCTCGCCGGCAGTCGAGGATGCAGCAGCCTTTGCGGGCTGGCGAGAGCTTGCCATGGCACTACCCTTCATGTTTGGCTCCGTTCAGTATAGGGTGTCACATGCTGCTGCGCAAATAGTACGCGATCTTGTTTTGACCGGAGAGTTGAATTTATATCATAATCAAGAGATGATCATAGGTATTTTAGCACATACGTGCTATACCTGCAATACGAGAAATACATGCTAACTGCTTCAGCGCCTGGAAAAGTGATTTTGTGTGGCGAACACGCGGTTGTTTATGGAAAGCCCGCAATTGCGCTGCCTTTAGCGAATATTCGCGCCACGGCAACTATCGAGCACATGCCTACTGGTTCCGGTTTAATAATCGCCGCGCCCGACATAGGTGAGCGTTGGCAGGTATCGAAGCAGTCAGGTCATGCGCTGGCGATTCTAGCCAAACAAACATTAGACCAACTCGGCAGCAAACAAATGCCGGATGCGTTGATAACACTGCGTTCTGCCATTCCGGTTGCCAGTGGCTTGGGTAGTGGCGCTGCACTTGGCGCAGCATTGGTTCGAGCGCTTAGCCAGCATCTAGGTACTCCACTTGATCCAGCGCAAGTTTCACGACTGGTGTATGAGTCGGAACGTGTGTTTCATGGTACGCCGAGCGGCATCGACAATACGGTTGTGAGCTACGAGCAAGCGATCTGGTTCGTTCGTGGACAGCCTTCCAATGACGGCGTTCAGCTACCGACAATTGAACCGCTGGTGATTGGGCGTCAGTTTGCGCTGGTGATTGGCGATACAGGCGTTCGCGCTCCAACGCATGTTCCAGTTGGCCGTGTGCGGCAACAATGGCAGCGTAATCCGCAGCAGTATGATACATATTTTGCCGAAATCGGGCAGATTGCAAACGAAGTACGGCACGCACTGGCAGAGGGCGACATTGTGCGGCTAGGAACGCTGCTCAACCAGAATCAAGAGCTTTTGCAACTGCTTGGTGTTTCATCACCACAGCTTGAACAGTTAATCACCGCCGCGCGTGCTGCTGGTTGTTGGGGTGCCAAACTTTCCGGCGGTGGAGACGGTGGCATTATGCTGGCGGTTGTTGATGACGCGAAACAGGAAGCCGTGGCGCGGGCAGTGCTGGATGCTGGCGCTACACGCGTTTTCACAACAACAATCAATTAAGGCCTTCGTGTTGTTTCGATTGGTCGTTTCTGCTAAACTTGAAAGCAGAGCTTATGATTTTCTACATAGCGCCGATGTTTCTGTAGCAATACAGCAAACAGCTAGAGATGGTGGTTCGCGATGGAGCGTTTTCCAAAAAATTCCATGGCTGCAGCCATTGCCCGCTGGGGCGCATGGCTCATTGTGTGTCTTTTGTTGTGGCGTAGCGGAGCTTTCGTTTCGCTGGCTCCCGACGAGGCTGCCAAGCTGCTCATGCTGATGAGCTATATCACCATCTACGCTATCCTGTGGACGCATAATTTACCGCGTATTATCACTCGTACAAATGATGGCTCGGTCGTTATTGTGTATGACCTTATTTTGAGCGCGCTGCCGATGTGGTTTTCAGGCGGCTGGCATAGCCCATTTCTACCTTTTGCACTCAGTGTCTTAGTGGTTCCAGCTTTGAACCGAGGCTGGCGTGGCGGTTCTCTGGTTGCGGCTGTTTTTTTGGCGGTGGATCAGATGATGTTGTGGACCACGCGCGAAAATCCGTTGGATATTGCGTTTAGCGATCAACAGTTCTCAATCTTTGGCCTGTCGGTCGTGATTGACGGCAGCTTTGTCCTACTTTGTCGCACGTTTCTGCCGTTTGCGGTTGTTGCCGTTACTGCTGGAGTCGCCGATGTACGACGTCGCTATCTTGAGCGTCAACGACAACAGGTGAGTCGTCCCGCGCCGCAGCTACATTGGGAACGAGCAACTGTGCGCTCAATGCTGGATGCCGAGGATGAAGCGACTACGTCTTATACGCCCACACGCGGCGCGGCGTCCGAACCCACACGATTATGGGGCAAGGAGCGCGCCGGCCAATCGACGCTTGAGCGCACGTCTTCCACCAGTATTCAAGCCGCGCTCCACCACCTACGAGCCGAGCTTAAGGTCGCCGGAGTTGTGCTTTCCACTCAGGTGCATGGAGACGAGGCAGCGGTTCCGCAGCAGATCAACACATTATTGACAAAGGCGATTGAGGTCGCGCTCGACAATGTTATTAGTCATGCCCATGCCCAAACGGTGGAGCTGGAGCTTTCGATCGCCTCAGAATCTGCGGTGCTTACTGTGTGTGATGACGGCATTGGTTTGTATGATGGTACTGCAGAGCCGCCCGGTTTTCATCAGCTTAAGCGGCTTCGTTTCCGAGCACAAGAGCTGGGTGGTACGCTTCAAGTTGAGGAACGGCCGGAGAACGGCGTTCGGTTTGAGTTGATGGTGCCGTTTACCATTTAGCGCACAAATACTGCTAACAGCGAACACGTCAAGGGCAATGTACAGGTCCTTGACCTTTTGCATGTGTGACTCCCCGAAATTTGGCTGTATCACTTGCGGTATAATGACCACCATCCGCTATTTTATGCTTACTGGAGAAGCAATGAAGCGCACTCCGTTGTACGAGCAGCATGTTGCGATGGGCGCAAAAACCGTTGAGTTTGGCGGCTGGGACATGCCAGTGCAATATACTGGAATCATTGACGAGCACAACGCCACACGCAATGCAGCCGGTCTGTTCGACATTAGTCACATGGGCCAGATTAATGTCAGCGGCCCCGACGCGCTATCCTTTTTGCAGTACATCGCTACTCAAGATGTTGCCACGATCGCTCCCGGCATGGCGAACTACTCGCTGCTGTGCTACCCCGACGGCGGCATTGTCGACGACATTTTCATCTATCACCTTCCCACCCGCTATCTTGTGGTTGTTAACGCATCCAACGTCGATAAAGACTTTGCATGGATGCAGCAGCACAGTGCCAACTTCAATGTTCAGCTCGAAAATATATCGGATGTGACAACGATGCTCGCGCTGCAAGGGCCAAACGCCGAGGCGATTCTGGATCGCGTTACCGACATCGATGTTAAGTCGCTGTGGTTTCATGGCGTGGTCGAAGGTGTGCTGCATGGCGAAGTGCCTGCAATCATCGCACGCACAGGATACACCGGTGAGGACGGCTTTGAGCTGTTCTTTGAGAACGCCTACGCGGCTCGTGTTTGGAACGGCTTGCTGGAAGAAGGCCAAGATGATGGCCTCAAGCCAATCGGGCTGGGAGCGCGCGATAGCCTGCGGTTCGAGCCGAAGCTTGCGCTTTACGGCCACGAAATAAGCGAACATATTAATCCTTACGAGGCTGGCCTGGGCTGGGTTGTTAAGCTTGATAAAGGCGAGTTTATTGGGCGCGAAGCACTTCAGCAGATCAAGGCGACGGGACCGCAGCGCAAGCTTGTCGGGTTGGAGATGACCGGGCGCGGCATTGCGCGGCAAGGCTACCCAGTTGCATCAACTGAAGGCGAAACCGTGGGCGAGGTAACTTCGGGTATGCCTGCGCCGACCATCGGCAAGAACTTGGCGCTTGCGCTTGTCCGGACCAATTTGGCCAAGATTGGCACCGAGTTGGATATCGTGATCCGTGGCAAGCCGGTGCGTGCTGTGGTTGTCAAAACACCGTTCTATCAATCACGATATAAGAAATAGCAGTCAGCAATCAGTGTTCAGCTTTCAAGTTTCACATCTGTAATGATGGATGGCAGTTGAGAGCTGATAGCCTTAAAGGAGCGTTCAATGGCCGATTACAAAACGCCGGATGAGTTGGTGTATGCCAAAACGCATGAGTGGGTGCGCGTCGACGGCGATGAGGTCACTGTTGGCATCTCCGATTATGCGCAAAGCGCGCTGGGCGATGTCGTGTTTGCTGAGCTGCCGGATGTTGGGCGAACGCTCACGATGGGCGAGCCATTTGGCGTGGTCGAGTCGGTTAAGGCAGCCTCGGACGTGTATGCTCCCGTTAGCGGCGAAGTGACGGCAATCAATGAAGCACTGTTGGATGCTCCCGAAACGGTTAACAGCGATCCCTACGCCGATGGCTGGATGCTGAAGCTAAAGCCGACAGATTTGGAAAACGAGCGCGGCAAGCTGCTGGATGCAGCCGCGTACACTCAGCATGTTGAGGATGAGGCGAGCAAGCACTAACGTCGAGCAGAACCGAGAACCAAGAACTAAGAACTGGGACCGTCATGGTCCGAGGTTCAAGGTTCTTGGTTCTTCGTTTCGGTAAATTTTCGGTATAGTTAATCTTAACTAAACGCCGTGCCCCGCGATTGCGTATAACAGTTTCACAGGACGAATTTGCATGTCGCATTATATTTCTACCACCGAGCAGGATCGCAACGCGATGCTTCAAGCGATCGGCGTGGCCGACGTTGCGGAGTTGTTCGATGTTGTGCCGCAGGATGTGCGGTTTCCGCAGGTTGAGCTGCCCAGGCCAATGTCGGAGGCGGAGCTGATGCGTGAGCTTCGCCGGATGAGTAATCACAATAGTCACGCGCACAGTCATAGCATCTTCATGGGCGCTGGCGCGTACAACCATTTCGTGCCGCCGGCCGTTGACGCGTTGCTGCGCCGTTCCGAGTATTATACGGCGTGTAGGCCGTGTAATACTCGGAACGGCGCAGCAGCGCGTCAACCGCCGACGGCACGAAATGGTTGTACGCACCAGCGCCCATGAAGATGCTATGACTGTGCGCGTGACTATTGTGATTACTCATCCGGCGAAGCTCACGCATCA
>JASKZZ010000385.1 GCA_030147335.1 Herpetosiphonaceae bacterium
CTGCGCAGCGATTTTCGTCGGCGTAAGCGTAACGAGGAGCGCTCGATCTGGTACGTCGCGCTGACACGCGCGCAGCATCGACTGTATGTGCTGCATAGCGGCTGCCTTCTCGATGGTAATGAATTTATTGATGCGCGTGACAAACACCAGCGCCGTGTTGCAGGAGTTGCGCCGATCAAGCAGGATGAGGCTGTGCATTTTTTTCATGAGCTGTGGCAGCATGTGCAAACAACCGATGAATTGTGTAGCGACGCGATCAAATGCGTGTCGCATGAGCCGCAAGCAACAAGTTAATTTCTACAACACATTGAACTTTGTTCGATTCGTTTCGACTTGCCCATCAAGAACTGCACATCGTAGCTTGATCTATAATGGCGGGGGAGTTCGCGTACAGGAGGAGCATGTGGTAAAGCAGACCATTCGCGATATTGATTGGCAGGGCAAGCGTGCGCTCGTGCGAGTTGACTTCAACGTACCGCTTGATGACCAGCAGCAAATCACCGATGACACCCGCATCACGGCAGCAGTACCAACCATCCGGCATTTGCTCGACAATGGCGCAAGCGTTGTGCTGATGTCACATTTGGGGCGTCCCAAAAACAAGGTAGTGGATACGATGCGTCTCGATCCGGCGGCGAAGCGGCTGGGCGAACTATTGGGTCGTGAGGTACAAAAAGTCGGCGTTACGACCGGCGCGGAGGCGGAACGGGCAGCGCAGGCGCTCAAACCAGGGGATGTGCTGCTGCTCGAAAACACGCGCTTCGACGCACGCGAAGAGGCCAACGACGATAGTATGGCACAAGAGTTAGCCAAGCTCGGCGATGTTTATGTCAATGATGCCTTCGGCGCGGCTCACCGTGCCCATGCTTCAACTGAAGGCGTTGCCAAGCATCTACCAGCTGTATCAGGCTTCTTGATGGAAAAAGAGCTGGAATATATTGGTGGTGCAATCGAAAAGCCTCAGCGGCCTTTTGTCGCAATCTTAGGCGGCGCGAAGATCAAGGACAAGATTCCTGTGATCGAAAACTTGCTTGCCAAGGTCGATAAGCTGCTGATTGGCGGCGGTATGGCTTACACCTTTTACAAAGCGCAAGGCTACGAAATTGGCCAAAGTCTGCTGGATCAAGATTCACTCGAATTCTGCAAGCGCGTTCTCGCCGATGCGCAGGGTAAGCTGGAGCTACCGAGCGATTGTGTTGTGGCCAATGAGTTCAACAACGACGCCGAGCGCAGAGTTGTCCCGATTACCGGAATCCCAGCTGATTTCCAGGGCCTCGACATCGGGCCGGAAACGATTGAGCGTTTCTCAAAGATTATTCAGGCCTCAAGAACCGTGGTCTGGAACGGCCCAATGGGTGTGTTTGAGATGCCGAACTTTGCTGTTGGTACCCGCTCGGTTGCCGAAGCGTTGGCAAAAGCAACCGACGAAGGTGCAATAACAATTATTGGTGGTGGCGACAGCGTAGCAGCGGTGGAGCAAATGGGTCTGGGCGAGCGTATGTCGCATATCTCGACTGGTGGAGGAGCGTCGTTAGAGCTACTGGAAGGCAAAGAATTGCCCGGCGTAGCGGCGTTGAACGACAAGTAAGACAACCAAGAACCAAGAACCGTGAGCACTAACTCTGGTTCTTGGTTCTTGATTTTGGTTACATCTGAAATGGTCCTCGCGGCTCGACGACCTTGACGTTGACGTGTTCAACAAAATCAACGAGCCGCTTTTGGATTTGCGACCAGTCGCGGCTTTGCAGCAAGCCCATCGCATCAGCGCGATTGTCCATTATCCCGGAAACAACCATCTCGGGACCACTTCCAACAACGGTGTACCACACATCATTAATTTGCAGACCGAGCGCGCCCAACGTAGGACTAAGTTCACTGACGGCGAACTCGATATATTCCTGCTCTTTTCCTTCCTGGATATCCCAGGTCATTATTACTTTGACCATACTTGTATTCTATCACGCTCCACTTTGGACGCCATACAGGAAAGAGATACACATATGCCGAATATTCGCTTTGACACGTATTACCGCTATGATGATTTGTCGCGGATCGTGCACGAGTTTGCCACCGAGTATCCACAGCTTGTCCACATCCACAGCATCGGACAGAGCTATGAGGGACGGGATATTTGGCTGCTCGCAGTAACAAATTGGCAGACCGGGCCGGACAATGAAAAGCCAGCGCTTTGGGTTGACGGCAACATCCATGCGAGTGAAGTTTCACCATCCAGTGCTTGTCTGTACCTGCTCAACCAGCTTGTTAACGAGTACGGCAGCAACACGGAAATTACGCGCTGCTTGGATACCCGCGTCTTTTACATCTGTCCGCGCATTAACCCCGACGGCGCTGAGTGGGCATTGGCCGATCAGCCAAAAATTATTCGCTCATCGACACGACCTTATCCCTATGATGAAAATCCAATCTCGGGATTACTGAGTGAGGACGTTGATGGTGACGGGCGGATACTGGCAATGCGTATTGCCGACCCAAATGGAACGTGGAAGCAATCGGACGTTGATCCCCGGCTGCTGGTACGGCGTGATCCTACAGAGACAGATGGGCAGTATTATCGCGTGCTGCCGGAAGGCCGCGTCGAGGATTACGACGGCGTGCAGATTTCGATCCCACGCAAAAAAGAAGGACTCGACCTCAATCGCAACTTTCCAGCCGGCTGGCGTCAAGAATTTGAGCAGGTTGGCGCAGGGCCATATCCAGCATCCGAGCCAGAGGTTAATGCGCTTGTCCGCTTTATCAGCAGTCACCCAAATATCACCGGCGGCATTGCATTCCACACGTATAGTGGCGTTCTGCTGCGGCCATACAGCGGCAAGAACGACGAGAGTTTTCCCGCCGAGGATTTGTGGACGTATCAGAAGATTGGCGACAAAGGCGCGGAGCTTACTGGCTATCCCGCTGTATCGGTGTACCATGATTTTCGCTACCACCCACATGAGGTCATCACTGGCGCATTCGATGACTGGATGTATGAGCATCTTGGACTATTTACGTGGACGGTCGAGATTTGGAGTCCCCAGCGGCAAGCAGGCATCGAAGAATACAAGTATATCGACTGGTACCGCGAGCATCCCGTAGAAGACGATCTGAAGATGTTGAAATGGAGCGACGAGGTACTTGGCGGCAAAGGCTACATCGAGTGGTACCCCTTCGATCATCC
>JASKZZ010000413.1 GCA_030147335.1 Herpetosiphonaceae bacterium
AGCGTCGCAATTGTGGCAGATCGGGACCCTGCTCCTTCTCGACGACAAATGTGATACATCAAGCCGAATGAGACCGCGATAAGCACAGCTTGAAGCAGCTCCAGCAGTGCCGCGCCGCCGATCTGGTAAACGCCATACATAAATGTTTGTGCTAGCCAGGGCTGGTTGAAATAAGGCTGTCCTTCCTGTGTGTACGAGAAGCGGTCAACAAGAGGAACGCCGCCACTTTCGACGATTGCTCGGCCCGTCGCGATGTGCCACCAAAAGTCGTTGGGCGCAATGGGCGTTAGCTGCACACGAAGCGCAAGCAGTGTAATTGTAGCAAGTGCCCATAGTTGGTCGAGAGAAGGCCAAGCGGCTTTACGTACTCGGCTATTCATTGTGATTCACCTGCAGTAATTCGTTCGAAAAAGACGGTCTGCTCGTCAGCATACAGCTGCTGCCAGCCTGAGTCGGCTTGATGTAGGATGTCGATGAGCTTTGCCTGGCCGGACCTGTTCAATAAAGCGTGGGTCGCTCCAAGTTGTTGCAGTTCAGCAAGCGCATTCTCGCCACGCTCGATTTTGAGGTAGCGTTGCCAATATTCAAGTGGATAGAGCTCGATGCGCGGGTCGGCAGCCACACGAACGTCCGGTAGCGCCCAGATAAGATACGATCCATAGCCCATATCGTGAAATAAGCGTGCATTATTGGGCAGGGGATGCTCGATCATCCACTGGACCGCCTCCACAGGTGTGCCCTGCTCGATAAACACGCCATCGGTTACTCGGTCGTCCATGCCGCCGAATACTGGTGGTAGGTCAAGCGCAGGCTTGAAGGGCGGCTGGACAAGTATCAATGGTACGAATAGCGCGGCCATAATCCCGTAATTCAGTAAAGGAATTTGCGCCACTTGCCGCGTGCGCGTTGTCGAACGCGAACGAAGCAGCCCTGCAATAACTGGCCATGCTACCATACCGAACCACAGCAGATTGCGCACGCTGCTTATCGCAAGATACGCAAATGCGGCGACTAGCAACGCATCGGTGAGATCAAAGCGCTGACGCTTGCGCAGCCATAACAGCACAACAAGCACACATGCAAACGGTACGATAATCCCTGGAAACGTGGTCAGGTCTGTTGGCTTCCACTCGATGACGAGTTGTCGCACTGCGGGATTTTGCACCAAGTTGCCGACATAGCCGAGAACGCCCCAGCCACGCGGATTAATCAAGAGCGCAAAGCCGGTCAATATACCAATCAACCATAGCCAACCAAGCTGTTCTTTTGGTAATGGTGCGCCACGCCGCAACAGGTATTTAAGGCTTTCGCCGCCTATCGTGACGCCAAGCAAACCAAGCCCAACCGCAAAAGCGCCGTGAAGATTGACCCATGCGCTCATAAGTAATGGGATTGCAAGGAGCCATCTCCGCCGCAACTGGCCAGCACGAAATGCGCCTAACAGCGCCCAGGTGAGCGCAAATGGCAGCCAGGAAAACATTTGTGGCCGCACTGAAAGGTTATTCAGCGTCATCATCGCCGCGCCAGCAATTGCCAAGGCTGCCAGCTTCCACGAGCCAGAACGTCGCCAACCATCAACGCCAATCACACCATAAGCTAGCAGCAATAGCAAATTGCGTAGAAATACGATAAGCTCAAGACTACCAATGGAATGCAGCGCAAAGAATAACCACTCACTTAGCCAGCTTTGATAAAAGAATGGCGTGTTCGCAGGCAGAACCCAGCTATACCTATCAACGTTTGGAACAGCGCCGATTTGTGCAATATCGCGGCCAACCGCCATATGCCACCAAAAGTCGAGCGGCCCGATGGGTACAAGCGCGCCAAGACAACCGAAGCTAACCAGCACAACAATCGGCCAAAGGTGGTTGGTACTGAGGGAGAAATGACGTCGCAGAAGCATGTGCTACAATTCACTTTTGAAGGCGTGCTGCTTGCTCGCCGCGTTGTATTCGATACGGAGAAGGACCACAGTCATGGCGATAGATTTCGAGCCGATAGCGCCGCCGGCAGGACTTACACGGGAAGCAAGGCCAATCACAACCGCAGGCTGTGTGGTCATTCCTACATATAACGAGCGAGAGAATATCCCTCTTCTGCTGCCACGCGTGCTTGAGCAGGCTGAACTGAGCGTGCTTGTGGTCGATGACGGTTCGCCTGATGGGACTGGTGAGTTTGTTGCCGCCGAAGTTGAGCGCAACCCGCGAGTTCATCTTATCCGTCGGGCCGGCAAACAAGGCCTTGGAACCGCGTACGTCGCTGGCTTTCGTTATGCCCTCGCACGGGGAGCACAGTACATCTTCGAGATGGATGCCGACTTTTCTCACGATCCGCGCTACCTGCCCGACTTGTTGCACGCTGCGGAGACGGCCTACGATCTGGTCATCGGCTCGCGCTATGTTGCGGGTGGCGGCACCACCGACTGGGGTATTGGCCGTCAGATGATTAGTCGTGGCGGTAACGCGTATGCTCGATTGATTCTTGGCTTGCCCCTGGCCGATATGACCGGTGGCTACCGCTGCTACCGTCGTCAAGCGCTTGAGGCAATCCAGCTGGACCGCATCAAGTCGAATGGGTACTCGTTTCAAATCGAGATGGCATATCGAGTCCATCAAGCTGGTCTACGTGTTGGCGAAGTGCCCATCATTTTTCCTGATCGGCGGGTTGGCGCGTCGAAAATGAGCAAAAACATTGTATTTGAAGCGCTGTTCAACGTAGTTAAGCTTCGGTTAGGCTTGCTGTAGCGCGGAGGGAATTATAGGGAGCCTAGTGCAGGAGGTCAACGTGGGTTCGGACCTTGGTACGACTGCCCATAATGTTGGGGTCAACATAGGACTAGACGACCAGTTCGGAAGCGGACGTTTGTCTTCCAGCTTCGTATAATGACGCTACTACATGCCCTTCCCTTAAAGCGAGGTTTTTGTGATCGAGATGAACCCGGTTGCCGAGCAGTTGCAGGAGTTGCGCGAAGCATATCGCCAGGAGCAAGAGCGAAATCGGCGCGAGCTGGACGAGATCGAGCGGCTGTTGCGCCAAACGCAGACCGAGGTCGAGAAGCTTGCCCAACGCGACATGAGCGCGAACAGCCAGTTGCGGAACCTTCAGGCCAACATCGATCGCTTCTCCAAAGACGATATCCGTAACGTTTTTACGATGGTGCAGGAAGTACAGATCCGGCTAGCGTCGGCCCGCTTCCAGGTTGAGCAAATTCAAGCCAAGCAGCAGCGACTGCGCAGCCGACAGGAAGAGTTATCGACGCTGTCAGGCGTGCTGGGGCAGGTTGAGGATAACCTGGGCAGCACGACGACCCAGGTATCCGGTGTTGCCCAAGTAAACGACTCGCTGATTACTGAAGTGATCCAGGCGCAGGAAAAAGAGCGTCTTCGTGTATCGCTGCAGATGCACGACGGTCCGGCCCAGATGCTTTCCAATCTTATTCTGCGTGCAGAGATTTGCGAGCGCTTGATCGACCGCGACGTAAGCCAGGCACGATCCGAGCTTGCATCGCTCAAAAAGTCGATCAACAACACGCTTCAAGAAACACGGCGGTTTATCTTTGATTTGCGCCCAATGATTTTGGACGATCTTGGTCTAGTGCCCACGCTGCGACGGTATGCCCAGGATTTTGGCGAGAAATACAATCTTGAAATTTCGGTCGCGGTGCAGAATATGGATAACCGCTTTCCGAAGCACTATGAAGTTGCCTTGTTCCGCTTTGTTCAAGAAGCGCTTAACAACGTGGCCAAACATGCGACGTCTAGCTCAGTGCGTGTTGTTCTTGACGCGCTTGGCAATCAAGCCCAGCTAATGATCGAAGACGACGGCACAGGCTTCAACATTGCGGAGTCTTTGGTTGAGCGGCCCGGACGCGTGGCAATGGGCTTTGCTGTGATGCGCCAGCAAGTCGAAACATTGCTGCATGGACAGCTCGGCATCGAGAGCGCGCCTGGCCGTGGAACTCGCGTTGTCGCAACTGTGCCAACACCAGTCGGTTAAGTTCAGTTTTCATACATGAGGCGTCAGGTATTGAGGTACAGCTTTGTTATAAGCTGATGTCTCGATCCTGACGCCTTGTTATTCTTCCACCCAACGGTATCCGACCCCCCACTCGGTTTGAATAGGTATATCCTTATCACTGACGATGGCGAGCTTGGCACGTAGGCGTCGTACATGAACGTCAACAGTACGCGCATCAATATGCTGGTCGCTGCCCCATACTTGACGTAGCAGTGCCTCGCGCGTCCACACCTGACCGGGATGAGTTGCCAACAATGTCAGTAGATCGAACTCGCGTGGTCGTAACTCCAGTTGCTGTCCCTGGAAATGAGCAATCCGTCGCACCTGATCAATGGTAATGCCCGCCGAGCCAGTTGATTTTGGCTGTAACTGCGCTCGAAGATTTTCC
>JASKZZ010000414.1 GCA_030147335.1 Herpetosiphonaceae bacterium
ATAAATCAGGCGATTAAGGCTATCGCAATTGCACGTTCCTATCTGCAAAATGACGGCATTGATCTGTGCTGTGTTCCTTCCTTCATTGACGTCTTAATTGACGGAAATGAACGGACAGCTGTACGACTATTTGTTCAGCAAATTACTCCGCAACAACCTGTATCAATCAATGCTTGACACCAGCAACGGTCACAATAAGTCTCAGTAAACAACGGCGCCAACGGTCTAAGTACATATAGCTGCTTGGAGCGCCGTCATATTTGTGAAACAGGGCAAGCTAACGCATCTTTAAGCGTCCCCCCACCTGCTTTGTAGGATCAAGTTCTGGGGCCTATTGGGCGCTGTGGTAAGAGGGTGCTATTCGGCATTCCGTGTTGAAACATTGCTAACTCGCGTTGTCTTGCGTACCCACGCGATCAGCAGTAGCTGCAAGGGCAAGCGGAGCCACAGCAAAACCAGCGCGTAAAGCGATGCATTTGCGGATCGCGCGTTGAGTAACATCTGAACATTCGCCGGAAATACAGCGATCAAAAGTGCAATCAGTCCGTATCCCGCGAGTCGCCGCGTTCTTAACGGCAAAACTGCAAATCCTCCTATGATCTCAAATACTCCACTCAGATATACCAGTTCCCGTGGATAGGGTAGCACCCGCGGCATAATACGTTCGTATGTGGAGGGCACAACGAAATGAAGCACGCCCGCGCCGATAAAAAGTGTTGCTATGCTGTACATAGAAAGCGGCGTTGCTTCGTCGCCTGACTGCTGGAACACACGCTGAATCTGTTGTTTCAAGCCCATACCTGTCACCATAATTTTAGAGATCACCGGCTGCAAGCTTTATCATCAGCTGTAGGTTGAACGTATCTGTTTCTATCTACCCTTCCAATTGGCGTTGTTTGACCAACGGCAGTAAATAGTACAGAATCAGTGCTGCAAACCATGTTGGATAGTATATGGAAACCGAACATCATGCAAAACCTGGATCTGTTGATCAAGAATAATCGGGAGTGGGCGGCGAAGATGCTGGAGCATGAGCCATTGTTCTTTCAAACTTTGGCCAAGCAGCAGTCGCCGGACTATTTGTGGATTGGCTGTGCCGATAGTCGAGTTCCGGCAACTCAGCTCGTTGGACTTTTGCCCGGCGAAATGTTTGTCCACCGCAACGTCGCCAATGTAGTGGTGCATACAGACCTTAACTGCCTTTCAGTGCTGCATTTTGCGATTGACGTGCTCAAAGTCGAGCATGTTATTGTGTGTGGGCACTATGGCTGTGGTGGTGTTCAAGCTGCGCTCCAAAACAGCAAACTCGGTTTGATCGACAATTGGCTGCGTCATGTGCAAGACGTGCGGAACAAACACGACGCGCTGCTTGGAACAATTATTGATCCGGCACAACGTCTCAATCGGCTGTGTGAGCTGAATGTTATTGAGCAGGTTGTTAACGTGTGTCAAACGACGATTGTGCAACAGGCATGGGAGCGCGAACAGCCACTCGCCGTCCACGGATTAATCTATGATCTGCACGATGGTCTTCTCCGCGATTTGAACATGCACATTACTCACTACGACGAGCTGACAGAACACTATCAGCGTGCTACCTCCGATGTGAATTAGCTGCGAAGACGACCAACAGTATCAGCTACAACCAAAACAATGGTGTTTGCTCGGCAAATACCATTGTTTTTGCAGTGCCTTGCAGCTAGGGGCGCACAATGATGTTTCATACAACGTGCATTTCTGCCTGATCCTTTGTACCCCTGGCACAAACTTTGCGCCAATAGGAGCCGTATATCAACATCTGACCATCTGCGGTAGTTTCGAGCCGCACTATAAGGAAACGTGGCATGACGCCGTTTGAGATCGCCGCGATTGTTGTTGGGCTCCTGATCATTGTGCTGGTACAGGTCGACATCATTACCACTGTGCTACATCCAGAAGTGGAAAGTCCGCTCAGTACTCGGTTGCAGCGCGTTAGCTGGAGCGTACTGAAACTTGTAGAACGAATTGTTCCGCAGCGTAACGGTATTTTCCTGGTGCTTAACTGGGGCTTGCCCTTGATGGTCGCCGGCCTTATTGCGCTTTGGCTTGTTCTGCTTGCGGTCGGTTTTGCGCTGGTTGTGTATCCCTGGATTGCGGATAATGACGTTTTTGCATCGACCACGCCACGTCAACAAAATTTTCTTACCGCGTTGTATTACAGTGGCGTGACTGTTGCGACTCTGGGCTATGGCGATATTCAGCCAATTGTTGAACCGTTCCGTATACTTGCTGTTTTAGAAGCGCTTATGGGTGCGGTGACGATTGCATTTGGCGTAGCATATGTGTTGGCGGTGTATCCCGCATTGTCACGTACTCGAACACTAGCTGCGGCGCTTGATGCGGAAGTGGCCGGACAAGCCGGTGCGCTGCCGATGGTTCGTCGCTATCTCAGTGGGGAGCAATCGTGGAACAGTGATCTTGCGTCTCGATTGCGCGAATTGAGCCTTGAGTTGTTAGCATTGACCGAAGTTCATGAGACGCATCCGGTGCTGTATTATGCTCATCCCCGACACGTGCAGCACAGCTTTTTAAGGATTTTGGTAACAGCACAAAGTCTGGTTGGCTTGTTGCGCTATGGTTTATCGCCCGACAAGCACGCCGACATTGTACGCAACCCACAATTATTGCTGCTTGAGCAATCGCTACACTATAGCCTGCGGCGGCTCGGCGCGTCGCTGCATATTCCGCCGTTGCCGCAGGTGAAACACCAAACAAATCATCAGTTGTTTACGACGTACGAGACAATTTGTCGAGACCTGGAGTCGCTGGGCCTTGTATCGGCTCAATCTGCCGCGGTACAGCCTGTGCCTGTGCTGGTTGATACTGATTTGTCGCCACCTATCGCTCAGGAGCTATCACCACTTGCGATCCAGAATAATCGCGCGGTAACGTATGGCGGACAACCAGTTGTGCTTGATCCTGCGCTTGATCTAGAGTCAAGCTCACCCGGCGACGCGTACATCAGGTTTCGCCTGGAAACGGACTCGCATATCGCAGCATACGCAGCAGCATGCGGCTATCCTATCGACGTTGCGCGCGCCGATTACGAAACAACGTGGTGGATTGGTGGTCGATGACATGAATCAAGACCTTGAGTTGCGCTTTATGCTTGCTAAAGGTCTGGCACGACGCTTGCAAGCTCCAGCCCAGTCGATACAACGGCGAGGAGGGACTATGGCAGGCGAGCTAAGTCGGATCGAGCGCGCGACACTACAAAAGGTGGAAGAACGAGGTGGAAGCTTACGAATTGATACCTCGAACCCAGGTCAGCGCGGCCTGCATTGGCTGTTGAATAATTTAGCCGAGCGTGGCTATGTCAGGATTGCAACTCGTACTGGAACGTTCATCTCCTACCAGTCGCAGCCACGTGCAACCTCTGGTATCGAAAGCGAATTGCCACTGGTTGCGCTGCGAGTACGCGAGCATGGACGCTAACGTAGATCTATTGGTCGCTGGAACACCGGTATCTCAGACATGCCACTACGCGGTCTACACACTACATCCGCGTGGTGGCGTGTAGGCAATCAGTTTGATGCAGTACAGATGGTAATTTGTTATTACGTTCACTCCTCACTATGCCAAACTTGCCACAGCATTAGCAGTAGCCCTACTAAAATACCCACAAAACTGATAATTGCGTAGATGATTAAGCGCGTGCGAAACGAGGTTGGGTCTGTATCCGCATAAATATCAGGTCCGCGTCGCCTGATTTGTCCCGTCATAAGCGCGAAGAACAAGCTGATCAAGCCATAAGCTGCGATGCTGAAGTATACGTATGGAAGCCGCCAACGACTACGGGTTTTCATCGATGGTTTCCTTCCAAGCATGTTGGTGGGGTGACCTATGTACTTGGCCGTCGTGCCAAAAATAGGTCGCGGTCATACTCGTCGTGAATGATCTCCGCCTGGAAACCGACATCATCCAAGAGTCTGAGCCATTCGGCACGGGGAAAAAGACCATTAACGTGTTGTTCATGCTCGACGCGTATTGGCTGATTGTTGGTACGCAGCATATATACATAATCAACAGCATACGTTGTGTCGGTATCGTCCGGATCATAGGTCCATTCCAAATACCGCAGAGAGCGTGTATCACCGTCACTGCCTCCATGGTCGGTACCTGGTACAAAGGTTTCACGGACATAATCCGGCACGAAGAGCGCAAGGCCACCCGCTTTGCAATGGAGAAAAGCTGTTATTAGCGTCAGCCGTAAGTCGTCGCTCGTGGTGATATAGTCGATGGCATCATGGATAAAGACTACATCAAAAGAACGATCAAGCCGCAGGGAGCGCATATCACCAGGGAGGTGCTCGCACTCAGGGTTAAGTGTCCGGCTGATTGCAAGCATGTGCGGTGACAGATCGGTCAGAGTCATCTGGGCAAAGTGCGCTTTGAGATGAAAGGCATTGTTGCCACCACCACAGCCCAGTTCAAGAATCGTCGGCTTTGCTGGAAGACCCGCATTACACAACACCTGATGGAAAAACGATGCTTCGTCGCGATAATCATTAGGCGGGGACAGCACAGACCACCAATCAGCGAGTTCGTCATATAGCTTCAACATACGGAAGAACCTCCACCCTAGCATACCACAACGACTATGCGGTGGAACAATAAACGTTTATTGTGCAGCTCAAGGCGTACCTATAGCATCACGAATCAAGGGACATTCCGAACAGATCGTTGCAGTAATTGACGCATGTTTTGTAATTTGAACTGCTATGGTATCATCGGTCCATACTACGCGTCGTGTTGCTGCGTGAACGCGGCGTTCTGGCGTGGCCCAACCGTTGGTGTGCTCATGGAGGTGTTGCATGGAAATTCGCGTTGAACAGGCTCAGGGTCGCGTCCCCGTTACTGTTTTCCATATTGTTGGCAGTATTCATTTGGGTAATGCTGAACAGCTTGAAACACAGGCACGGGCTGCAATTGCCGCTGGTACTCGCAACATACTTTTTGATTTGACTGATGTTCCAACAATGACGAGCGCTGGACTACGAGTGCTCCATCTGTTATACAAATTGCTGGGCGGCAACGCTTCTCAAAAAGCAAGCGCCGAGCACCGCTCAGACTTGGATGCCGGGATGGCAAAGTCAGAACATCTTAAGCTCGTCAATGCATCGCCATCGCTTCTTCGAGTACTCGGCATAGCAGGCTTTGACACGTTTCTTGAAATCCATAATAACCTTCCCGATGCCGTTGCCTCGTTCTAAATCACGATCAAGGCAATGGCGTAGGATAGCTATGTTGCGCTAAGCGTCCTTGATCTTTATGCTCCAAAGATATACGTGTCCAGAAACGCATTGCAGAACTTGCCCTGCGGGTCGTAGGACCGAAGCAGGTTGCGAAAATCCGGCAATCGCTCGTAGAGTGATTGAATGTCCTCCGGAGACATTGTCCATAACTTACCCCAATGCGGGCGTGAACCAAATGGCGCTAGTTGACTTTCGAGCTTGGGCAGCAGCTTTTTGACCGCCTGCCAGTCCTGTTTCCA
>JASKZZ010000485.1 GCA_030147335.1 Herpetosiphonaceae bacterium
GGGACCTTTCTACCAAAGACGTGGCCTCGGACAACGGCATCGTTTCGTGGGTCGTGCCGGTGATGCGTTGGGCGAGCAGGTACGCCCCCACAGCAACAGGGGGCAACGCAATAATCAACGCGCCGATGCGTTGGAGCAGACCATGATACTGATTGAGCAACTGTTGATAGCTGTGCAATTCAACTCCCGCCATGACACTCAGGATTTGAATCAGCCCACTCATTATCGGGATCAAGGCGATGAAGGCGATGATGTTGGCAACGAAATAGACCTTGACGGCGCGCCCCTCACACAGCCGCCACACCGCTACCGGAATGAGCAAGGGCAACAAGATTGTACCAATGTTCAGCACGGCTAGGGGACTCGCCGTATGGCGCGGGTCAGGCAGCGGGAAGATACCGGCGTTAATGCTTGCAAGTCCACTCGCCACCAGCACCACCGCGATCAGCCATCCGACGACGGACGACATTCCCAGCTGCCGGAACGCCCGCAAAAATCCCCACGCAACGATGCATTTGACAATGCCCTCGATGATAGCGCCGCCATTGAAGATTGCGGGAAAGCGTGAACCAGGCGATCCAAGCGTACTTGCATCTTGGTCAAAAAACTATAGCCGAGATAGAAGGCTGCCGCAACAATCTGCATGGCAAAGTATATAATTGGAATCACCATACCGAGTTTGAGAGCCAGTACGACGCGCTGAGAGTGAGAGTGAAGAATACGCATGGGAACCTCCAAATACATCCTTGAACACAAATGCTATGCCCCGAGTATAGGGAGGAAGTTGATCAACGACTACCTGCTGCAGTAGGTATTTCTACACACATAGCCGTGATGGTCGATTGACGTCGACCACCCGCGATGAATAGGCGTACCGACAAGGTACCGGATGACGGGGACAGGAAAGAGCAACAAGTATGAGGTCAGCGTCGATGACGAGGTTGGGACGTATGGCAAGGACAAAGCCTCAGTTGTATCAAGCTATTTCTGGACGAACTGTTCGTCAACGATGCAAGCATGGAATTGATTCGGAGGTCGCGGATTGGGCGAACGCCTTTGTCTGCAAGTAAAGGGTCCAATCGTTAGCTTACGGCTCAGGTGATCAGTCACACGTTCGTGCGTATCATCTGAGCCGCACAGCTGTTGTTGTGAGCCGGTCGTCAGTAGCTTACAACCGGTGCCTCGCCCACATAGGTCGTATCCGAAACTTGTTTTAGCATAAAATCCGCAATATCCGCGCGTGAAGCTAGGGTACCGGAGTTCTTGCCGATATATCCAACCCGATACACGCCGGTATGCGGTCCTTCATTCAGCCGTGGTCCGCGTACAATCACCCATTCCAAACCACTTTGCTGAATGACCTGCGCATGGCCTTCCGCGTCGCGCAGCACATTCTTCTGTACCAGCACCAGCAGCCCGCGAATCAGCCGATCAACCAGCTTAGGCTCATCCTTGGAGTCTTTGACACCCGCGCCGGTGAGGCTGATGATACGCTTCACACCATGCTTTTTCATCGCGTTCACAATATGTTCCGTTGCGATGGTTTGGATGTTGTCTGGCGATCCTTTGCTATGGCCGAGCGTGCTTAGCACCACGTCCGCGCCAGCAACCGCATCCGCTACTTTCGTGCTATCCATTACGTCGCCCTGCACAATCCGTAGTCGATCGTGCTTAATCAGCAACTTGGCCGGATCGCGAACAAATGCCGTCACCTCATGGCCTGCCGCCAACGCCTGCTCAACCAATGGTCGACCAGTTCGGCCAGATGCACCAAATAGCGTAAGTTTCATGCTAACGTATCTCCTCGCTCATCAGCTTCACAGCCAGTTGCATTTATTGCGTGTAAGGAATAGTATGCGTTTGTTAGGATGAATCCGCAAGAAGGCATAAAAAACATAGATAGTCATAAAAATCATACTAATGGAGCAGGTGGTACGTATGGACCAGCGAACATTTGGCTGCCCTGTGGAAGCAACTTTGTCAGTAATTGGCGGTAAGTGGAAGCCTTTGATCTTATTTTATTTACTCCAGGGCACTAAACGGTTTGGTGAGCTGAAGCGCATGCTCCCCACTCAGGTAACGCAGCAGATGCTGACGCTCCAGCTACGTGAGCTGGAACGTGATGGGATCGTACAGCGCAAGGTGTATGCCGAAGTGCCGCCAAAAGTGGAATACTCGTTAACAGAACGTGGCCACAGCCTTGAACCGATCCTGCTTATGATGCTGGAGTGGGGCCAGCAGTATCTCCAGGCCGAGTCTCGTAAAGCTGAAGCCAATCAACTCGCGTCCACTACGACATAAGCGGCGGAAACGGATACGACAGCTCAGTGTCTTGCCACCTCGTCGGCACAACAATTCGTTACTTGCCGCGCGTTTTCAAGCCCATTACAGCGGACGGTGAATGCTTTGGATAAACGGTGAACTCAGGCAGAAGGATTCGGACCACGCGTATTCGTATGGAAGAACGTGCTCAAACACGTAGCCGATGCCAGCTTTACCGAATTCGCCGACAACATCCTTCAATCATCGGCTTGCTGCGGCCGAAGATATTGATCCAAAAAAGCGACAATCGCCGGATACACAACCAGTTTGTTCTTTAGCTTTACAACGCCGTGCCCTTCGTCGTCAAAGACCATGAACTCCACCGGGACGTTGCGCGTTCGTAATGTTGCGACCAGCTGTTCCGCCTCGGTCACTGGGACGCGGGGATCGTTGGCCCCGTGGATGACCATCAACGGCGCGCGTACTTGATCGAGGTGGTTCATAGGCGCAATCTCCTCCAAGAACTCACGATCTTGCGCAAGACTGCCGTATTCGGCCTCACGGTGAGCACGGCGGTACTCACTCGTGTTTTGCAGAAACGTCACGAAATTGCTAATGCCCACGATATCAACACCGGCTGCCCACAGCTCCGGATACGTTGTCAGCGCGGCTAGCACCATAAATCCGCCATAGCTTCCGCCATACACCACAATGCGATCAGGATCGATCTGGGGATGACCTCGCAGCCAATGAGCAGCGTGCGCAAGGTCAGCAACCGAATCCATGCGCAGGCGAACATCGTCAAGGTGGCTATA
>JASKZZ010000105.1 GCA_030147335.1 Herpetosiphonaceae bacterium
GCCGCGCCGCTCAATTCCGCTAGCACTTTGGAGCGTGACAGGTGGTCGGCGTGGATATGCGTGTCAAAGACATGCGTGATACGCCAGCCTCGCAACTTCGCAGTCTCCAGATACACCTCAGCCGGTAATGACGCATCAATAACAGCTGCAATACCTGCACTGCCAATGATGTAGGACAAACAACCTTTGCCGGTTCGTCGTACCTGCACGACCTCTGCATTTGATTGGGACAACAGTACGTTGGCAGTATTCCAGGCCAGGCTCCAGGCAGTCATACCGCCGTCTAGTGAAAGTGAGTGAAGGCCACGGGCTTGCAGCAGTCTTGCGGCAAGGACGCTGGTTCTGCCTGCATTGCAGACCGCGAC
This sequence comes from Herpetosiphonaceae bacterium, assembly GCA_030147335.1. Lineage (GTDB taxonomy): Bacteria > Chloroflexota > Chloroflexia > Chloroflexales > Kallotenuaceae > LB3-1. The sequence continues at coordinate 366 of JASKZZ010000105.1, forward strand.
GATAGGCGTATTCGGCGGCAGCGCAATATCTGCCAATGCTGTCGGGTCGTCCCGCCACAATGCTTCGGCGGCGTCAACGTGCAGGCTTCCAGGGATTGACCATTCGGCTCGGTCCTTGTCCGGTCGAACATCTAATACCGTCAACGGTCGGCGTTCTTCCAACCATGAGCGCAGGGTAGCAACATTAATCGTCGGCACATCTTGATTGGCCATCGGTTGTCTCCTTTGACAGAGCGCGACCACGCGAACGGTACGAGACCAAACGTTGCAGGGCCAGTGGTTGATCGTGGTAGGATATAAACAATCTACTCATACTTGCACTACCGTTTTGTTCGATCTGGTGTAATGTGTAGCATAGCAGGCTATGCAAGGAGCAGAACACATGTCAATGGTGCCGACGTTCAGCTCGATCAATGCGCTTCAATCGGCGCTAGGCGAACAGTCGTATGTTGCTGATCGCTCACTGGCTACGGCGGTCTATCTTGCGCTTAAGCTGGGCAAGCCGCTGCTGCTTGAAGGCGAGGCGGGCGTCGGTAAGACTGAAATTGCCAAGGTGCTTGCGAAGCTGCTCGATACACGACTGATCCGACTGCAATGTTATGAAGGACTCGACGTTGCGACGGCGGTGTACGAGTGGAACTATCCGCGCCAAATGCTGTATTTGCGCGCCGCTGAAGCTGCTGGTGGAACCCAGAACACAGCGCTCCACGATATTTTCGGCTCCGATTTTTTACTCAAACGGCCACTACTGCAAGCGCTTGAATCATCCGCCAACAATCGTCCAGCTGTGCTACTGGTTGACGAGCTTGATCGGGCCGACGATGAGTTTGAAGCATTTTTGCTGGAAGTGCTGAGCGATTTCCAAGTAACTATTCCCGAAATTGGCACGATTAGCGCCGAATATCCGCCAGTTGTTGTGCTAACCTCGAACCGCACGCGCGAAATCCATGATGCGTTGAAGCGCCGCTGCTTGTATCACTGGATCGACTATCCCACCATCGAAAAAGAGATTGCGATTGTTCATGCGCGTATGCCCAATGTGGACAAACGCTTGAGTAGCCAGGTTGTTGCGGTGGTTCACGAGTTGCGTCAGATGGATTTGTACAAGCTGCCGGGTATTGCCGAAACGCTGGATTGGGTTGCGGCGCTGACTGCGCTGGACCGAACCACGCTTGATCCAGACGTTGTTGACGATACGCTGGGCGCGATCCTCAAATATCAGGATGACATTGCCGCTGTGCGTAAACGGGGGCTGCGTGAGTTGGTTTCAAGCGCGGCAGATGCTGGAGTCTAGCTGAGGTATAGTGAACGCAGCGTCGTCAACATCACATCATCTGCTTGATCATTTGCTGGCTTTTGGTCGATTACTGCGCCAATTCGGCGTAAAGGTCGATCCGCCGCAGATGCTTGATCTGCTGCAAGCGCTGGAGCATGTGCAGATTGGGCAGCGTGAGGATGTGTATTATGCATGTCGGTCGCTGCTGGTACGCCGACGTGAAGACCTGCCGGTTTTTGACGAGGCCTGGGAGTTTTTCTGGGCCTCGCTGCGACAAGGCAGGCCGGGAGGTATGGCCCTTCCCGACACTTCGGTTAAGGAACTACGCATTCCACGACGGCTTCAGCGCGAACAGCACAAGCAGCGTCCGCATCCGGATCAGCCGGTGCAGGAGCAGATCGATGTGGAAGTGCAAATGTCCTACAGCCAGCGCGAAGAGTTTCGCCAGAAGGATTTTGCCCACTTCACGGCCGACGAGGTTGACGCGGCGCGTGCCTTGATTGCCCAGCTCCAATTTCGGGTTGCGCTACGCCGTATTCGCCGCTTTGTACCAGGACGCGGCAGGCGTATTGATGCGCGGCGTACCCTTCGTTCGATGCTGCGCAGTGGCGGCGAGGTAGTTACATTGCTGCGTAAGGAACGCAAGCACAAGCAGCGACCTTTAGTGGTGCTGTGCGACATCAGCGGCTCGATGGACCGATACAGCCGGTTGCTAATTCAATTTGTCCACACAATCAGCGCTGGGTTGCGTGATGTTGAAACGTTTGTGTTCGGGACGCGGCTGACACGTATCACGCGGATGCTGGCGCACAAAGATATTGACGAGGCAGTTGACGCGGTTGGCGCGACGGTTGTCGATTGGGGCGGTGGAACGCGTATTGGCGATGCAATTAGGGAGTTCAACTTTCGTTGGGGACGGCGTGTGCTTGGCCGTGGCGCGGTGGTGCTGCTGATCAGCGACGGCTGGGATCGCGGCGATCCATCGCTGCTGGAACACGAAATTGCTCGGCTACAGCTAACGACGCATCGGCTAATTTGGCTCAACCCATTACTGGGAATGCCGGGCTATCAACCTCTAACGCGTGGTATGCAGGCGGCACTGCCGCACGTCGATGACTTCCTGCCTGTACATAACTTGCACAGCTTGGAGCAGCTCGGCGTTAAGCTGACTGAAACGCTGCGGCGTTAAGTAACAGGTGTTGTACTAGCAGACCAACGTGACATAAAGAGCAGTCCGTCA
>JASKZZ010000534.1 GCA_030147335.1 Herpetosiphonaceae bacterium
GCCCAGGCCCAGGAAGCTCAACGACGTTTCCGTGAGGATCGCGTTGCCGACGCCTAGCGTCGCGCCGACAATGATTGGGGCGATTACGTTCGGCAACATATGCCGCAGGATGATTTTCGCGTTGCTCACGCCGACCATACGTGCCGCCGTTACAAACTCTTGCTGTTTGAGCGACAACACCGCACCACGCACAGCTCGTGCGGTAGGCATCCAACTAAGGAGACCAATGATTAACACCATCATTGGAAGCGATGATTTTACGTAGGAGCTGAGCACAATCAGCAGCGGAAGCGCCGGAATGGCAAAGGCCGTATCAGTCATGCGCATGATCAGGTTATCGACGAATCCACCGTAGAATGCCGCGCTAGCGCCAAGTAACGCGCCGATAATTGTGCTGACGAGCGCACTGATGACCCCAATCATCAACGAAATACGGCCACCATACAGCACCCGTGTAAACAGATCACGACCAAGATCGTCGGTACCCATGATGTGCGTCAGCGACGGTGGTTTCCGAATATTGGTCGTGTCGATCGCGTCAAATTCGTAGGGTGCGATGGTTGGCGCCAGGGCAACCAAGGCGATGAACAGGAGCAGCACAATTGCCGAAACGAGGGCAATGTAATGGTGGCGAAACAGCCTCCAAACTACCCGCGTCTGGCTTTGCTGCCGCGTGCTGATTCCCTCCCCAAACAGTGCTTGCTCTGGCACGGCCATACGCCGACCTTCCTTACGAAAAACCTACAGCCTACCCGTAGCTTATGCGCGGGTCCAGCCAGCCATACACAATATCTGCGACGAGGTTGAAAAATACGATCATGAACGAGCCAAGCATCAAAATTCCCATCAGCACCGGGTAATCGCGGGAAAACATGGACTGCACGAAGAGTCGTCCAATGCCTGGCCAGCCAAAAATTGTTTCAGTGATCACTGCGCCCGAAAATAGCCCGGCCAGATCGAGTGCCATCACCGAAACTACCGGAATCATCGCGTTTTTGAGTGCGTGTCGCAATACGACTGTGCGTTCACCCAGCCCCTTTGCATGCGCGGTCCGAATATAGTCCGTGGTGACGACGTCAAGCAACGAGGCACGCATGTAGCGCGACCAGCCCGCAATATGATTGATCGAGAGCACAATCGCAGGGAGGATCAGATGCCGCAGCAAATCCTGGGTAGAACCATCACCAGGCGTGACACGCCCGGATGTTGGCAGCCAGCCCAGCTTGACCGAAAAGAACAGCTGCAGGATCAGCCCAAACCAGAAGACCGGCATCGCGATTCCTGCAAATGAAAGCGCTGTTGCAGCAAGATCAATAAAGCTGTATTGCCGAATTGCACTGATGATCCCGAGCGGCAGGGCAACGACAGCTGCCAGTACAAACGACGTTGCCATGAGTTGCAGCGTCGCTGGGATGCGTTCAAGAATTGTAGCGGTCACGGGTCGTCCAGTGCTGAAGCTGACGCCGAGATCGCCTGTCACCGTTGCCCCAAGCCAGCGTACATACTGAATGTAAATCGGCTGATCAAGGCCGAGTCGTCGCCGGAAGTTTTCGATTACCACCGGATCAACGAACGTGCCGCGCTCCAAAAAAACGGACTCCGGTCCGCCAGGTGCAGCTTGGATGATCAAGAAAATCAAAATCGAGATACCCAGCAGCAATGGGATCATCTGCCATAGCCGCCGCACAATGTACTGTCCCATGGCTGTATGTGCTTTCAGTGCGGGAATGCGCTACTACAATTCCACCAGCGCATTCCCGCCGTTACGGTGTGGTTACTCTAGTGACCACTCATACACGTTCCAGAAGCTGCCCAGGTTCGTGCCGCTTGGCTTGAAATTCTGCAGCCGCTCCGTCACAATCACTGGCGTAACGTTGTAGTAGATTGGTAGCGACAACATTTCCTCAGCAAGCTTGGCCTGCGCTTCGTCCAACAGTGGCTTGCGCTTGGCCGGATCAAGCTCGGCGTCGGACGCTTCCATCAGCTTGTCCAAGTCTTCGCTGCACAAACCCGTCATGTTGTTCGAGGCTTCGCACCCAAACAGGCTGGTAAAGCTCGGGTCGGCTGGCAAGATCCATCCGCTGATGACAGCTTCCCAGTTGCCGGTACGCCATGTGTTGCTCCACGCGGCTGCCTCCTGCGTATCGAATTTGACATCGATACCCACCTGCTTAAGCTGTGCTTGAATGACTTGTGCGATTGCGATTCGGTCCGCGCGTCCAGCCCGGTTCATGATCGTGAACGAGAGCTGTTCGCCGTCTTTCTCACGAATGCCGTTTGCGCCGACGGTCCAGCCTGCCTCGTCAAGCATCTGCTTGGCTTTCTCGACATCGTAGGTGTACTTGGTTACGTTGCCGCTGAAGTAGGGGCTGTTCTCAGCGACCACGGTATCGGCGACTTTGACTGTCCCCTGCATGATGTCGTTGGCAATTGCTTGGCGATCAATCGCGTAGGCCATAGCCTGGCGAACACGCTTGTCGCCAAACAGCTTCTGGCCGCGTTCGGTTTTGACGCTCCAGTCGAAGTGGACCCACGAATTCTGGTTGACCAGGATTGTCTTGTAGCCAGGGATATTAAGATCTTTCGCCAGATCCGGCGTTGTCTGGCCCCAGTCCTGCTCACCTGCCTGGAGTGCATTCAAGCGCGTGTTATCGTCGGGGATGAACGAGAAGACGACCTGATCAACGGCAGGATACTGCGCGCCGCGCCAATAATTGGGGTTGCGCTCGGCTCGAATGTACTCGCCACTCTTCCACTCGGCGAACTTGAACGGGCCGGTACCGACTGGATTGCGGTTGAACTCGCCGGACTTGGGATCCTGATTTTCCATGATGTGCTTCGGCAGGATCGCTTCAAACAGTTTGTTGTAGGCCGCGTACGTCTTGTCCCAGGTCATGGTCACTGTGTACTTGTCGGTTGCCTCGCACTTGCTGATCCCAAGGTACTCGTCGCGATTGTACACTTCCGATCCTTCAGCCGTGATGAAGCTCCACGTGTAACACACATCGTCGGCGGTAAACTCGACGCCGTCGTGCCACTTGACACCCTGCTGTAGTGGCCACGTCATCTCGATTTTGCCGTCGGCTAGCGTCTTTACGCCGCCGTTTTCAACTGTGGGAATTTCTTTTGCCAGCACCGGAACATACTGGTTCTGGTCGTTGCTGACAACCAAGCCTTCCATCATCGTCAGGTGGATATCGATCAAAAACTGGCTTGTAAGCGGGTTGAGCGTATCAATTTCGCCGCCATAGCCGATTCGCAAAATCTGTCCCGATCCGCCAGCCGCTGCCGTGCTTGCTGCTGCCGTGCTTGCTGCTGCCGTGCTTGCTGCTGCCGTGCTTGCTGCTGCGCCTGGTGCTGTGGGCGCGCTTCCACACGCTGACAGGATCAGCGCTGCCGACACCAATAGTCCGAAGATGGCTGACGTTTTTCTGTGACCCAACATGGGTGCCTCCTTGATGTGGCTTGAGTACCCTATGCGAACATTGCCACTGTTTGCGGCGAGTGCATCCGACCATACAAAAATCGTAAGAATTCTGGGCGTCGTTCCGGTGGTGTTGCTTCCCACACCGGTGCAACCGATGCTTCGCCCCACCAGTACGACCAAATCAGCGCGCTGCGATCCGGCGCGGCGATGAAGCGCATTCGATTCGCAATCCAGCCTTCGCCGCCAACCAGGGCGTTTTCGTGCAGCCAATCGCGTACCTGATCAGGCGATTGGTTGAGCGCGTGCAGCCGCCAAGCCGCTACGGTCCCAATACCCGAGCGGTAGCGCGTGAGAATCGCTGACAGTCGATCATTGTCGTCCGCGATCCAATCGATGACGCGGATCCCGTTGTCGGCGATGCCCTCGAATGGTGATGAACTGGCGGAGTTGACGATTGAAAGCAGCCCGTCAGCGGGTGCAAGGCCTTCTTTGTACCAATGTTCGCGCAGCTTGAATTGAACATAATGGCCAGGGTATCCTTCATGCACCGCTAGATGCTTGAGCGCCGGCCGTGTTAGTACTGGATCGATGTTGAGATCGATCGTGCGATGGCTGTAGTCGCAGCGTCCACTAAACGGAGCGGCGCG
>JASKZZ010000549.1 GCA_030147335.1 Herpetosiphonaceae bacterium
GTCGATTTAGGCCGGATCACACGACCGAGCCGCTGGATGTACTCGCGGGTTGTGCTGGAGCCGCTAACAACGATAGCGACGTTGGCATCAGGTACGTCAACGCCCTCGTTTAACACACGACCCGTCACCAGCTTTGAGTACGAGCCGTCGCGAAAGCCATCCAGAATTGCTTTGCGCTCGTCTGCTGCGGTTTTGTAGGTAATCGACGGCAGCGCCAGCCGATTCGAGATCGTGTCGACTAACGCGTTGTACTCGGAAAAGACGATTACTTTGTCGTTGCGATGCTCGCCTAGCAGCCGCTCGACTTCGTGCAGCTTGGCCTCGGCATTGAGCGCGATCATGCGTGCCTGGTGATGCGCTTGCAACGCGCGTCGCGCCTGTGGATCGGTAGCCGAACGGCGGATCAACTCGCCAAAAAAGTCGCCGCCTTTGGCCAGCAGATGACGCTTTGAACTAAGGAACCACTTCCACTCGCCCATCAACGCCTCATACCGCAGCGCTTCTTCTTCGGTCAGCGATACAAACACGCGTTTCTCGACGTACTGGGCAATATGCCCTTCAGCGCTGAGGTCGGCAGGAGCTTTGTGATATACCACGGGGCCGAGCAGTTGATACAGCTCGTTGGTCGTACCATCCTGTCGGTCGGGCGTTGCCGTCAAGCCTAAACGGTACGGCGTGTTGGAGCGTGTGGCAATCGTGGCATAGCTCGGCGACGGCAAGTGATGGGCCTCGTCGCAGATCAGTAAGCCGATATCGTTGAGCGGCGCGTTCGGCATGGCGGCAGAGGCATAGGTGATAACCGTGATTGGCCGCCATTCTTTGTGTCCATCGCCGACAACACCTACGACTTTGCGCGGCAGCTGTAGCCGCTCCACTATTGCGTCGCGCCATTGGTACAGCAACTCGATTGTCGGCACCACGATCAGTGTCCGCAACTTGAGCCGTGCAATCGCCATCAGCGCAGTCACAGTTTTACCAGCGCCGGTCGGCAAAATAATGACGCCGCGTCCATCGTGCCGGAGCCAGCTTTCAATTGCCTCGGCTTGGTACGTGCGTGGCTCGAAACTAATCTTAGGACGATACCCACCTGCCAGCGCCTCGTCTTCGATCCAGGCTGTCGTTGCCTGCTCCTCCGCGTCATCGGCAAGGGACGCTTCCAGCAACGCGGCGGGGTTGTCTTCGTAGGCGGCGAGCAGATCGTCGAGTGCGGTCTGCTCAACCTCCATTGGCACAACAAACGTGCGTGGGCTAGGCTGCCTTTTTTTGGTCGCGTTCGGCATTCCAGAAGCTCTCCTGTACATAAAGGACGTTGCCGTCGCGAACATATGGCGAGTCGGTTTGTGGCTGCGCTGACTGGGCAAGGCTGGCTACAATCGTGTTCGCGCGCTTCGGCCCGATGCCCCACACCCGCTGTAGCCCAACGCTAGCTGCTCGCTGTACCAGTTCTTCGGCGCTGATCGTTTTCAAGTCCTTGGTAATGCGCTGCGCCAACTTTGGCCCGATGCCCGGTACATGCATCAACGTTTGCTCCGCTGTCGGCAACTCGCTGAGCAGCTCTTCGTACACATCGCAGGTGCCTTCGAGGGCTAGTCTGGTGATGGTTTTGGTAAGCCGTGGGCCAAGTAACGGCAATCCAAGCGGCTGTCCTTTGCGCGCACGTTCACTGATTGGATGTTTAGCGCGGAGGATATTTCGGGCGGCGCGACGGTACGCCCGGATGCGATATGGATTGCTGTGTTGCTCCGTCAACATTGTAGATATGTTGAACAATACAGCGGCGATTTCGCGGTTGTTCATACTCTTGCCTTTCGTAACATACTCGTTCAAACAGTGTCTGTCCATGCGGCTCAAATGATGATATTAGAACAGATGTTTGTATTATACCATAGCCTGTTAATTCTGCAATAGTGTAAAGCATTAGTCGACTGCTGTAGCTCTGTGGTACACGGTTTGCTACCTTATGTTTAGCGAACATAGCTCAACTACCAACGAGTTGAGTGCTTCAATTAATAGGAGGAACAACTCTATGCGTCGTAATAATAGGGGTGGTGCATTTGGCGCTTTGTTGCTGGCAGGTGCTGCATATGCATGGCGAAACCGTGAGCGTTTGATGCAGCAGTTCAATTCGATGCGGGCACAACGGGGTACTACTACGCCCGATGCGTATCGTCCCAATGCTCTTCCTGATTTGAGCACCACGGAGCAGCGAGATTTCGACCGTGCAACGCCAAGTGTTAACGAGCGTGAGTTCGGCGGCACACGCATGTAGTCACAATAAACGCTGCCACATTGGCGCGTTGTTCAACCCGGCGAAATAATCGCAAAATAATCCAAGGAGGCTTCATGCGTATAGCTGATATTATGACCAAGGATGTTCAAAGCGTCTCCGCTTCAACCGATCTGCAAACGGTCGCGCGGCACATGCGCGATCTTGATGTTGGTGTGATCCCGGTGGTTGATGGTGGTCAATTGCTTGGGATAATTACCGACCGTGATATTGTGATTCGGGCAATTGCGGCTGGGACTAATCCGCAGCAAGGAACTGCTGGCGACCACATGTCACCCGATCCGAGCACGGTTTCACCGGATGACGATGTCCAGCGCGCAACGGAAATAATGGCTCGTGAACAGATCCGACGTCTGCTGGTGGTAGAAAATGGTACACTGGTTGGCATCTTGTCGATCGGAGATGTGGCGGTTGATACAGGCCGTGATCACATGACAGGCGATGCCCTGGAGCAGATTTCGGAGCCTGCGCAACCCGAACGAGGACAATAAACGGCAGGGATGGTTGAGAGGTGTAAGGCGACGCTGTCGCGGCTGACCGGCGGGAGCGAGCCCGCCGGCTCTTGTTTGGAAGATATAACGTATGGCAAGAAATTTATGGCATGATCTCGAACCCGGCCCAGCAATGCCCGAGGTCATTCATGTGATCGTTGAGATCCCAAAAGGATCGCGGAACAAGTACGAGTACCATAAGGAAACCGGCGCGTTCAAGCTCGACCGCGTGTTGTACTCGGCGGTACACTACCCTGGTGATTATGGCTTTTGTCCACAAACATACTACGACGACGGTGACCCGCTCGATGTATTGGTGGTGACAAACTTGCCAACGTTTACTGGCTGTATTGTTGAAGCGCGGCCAATTGGTATATTCCGCATGACGGATCGCGGCGAGCCCGATGACAAAATTTTAGCGGTGTTGCATTACGACCCGTTTTTTGCAGATATTAGCGAATACACGGATTTGCCGGCGCATTACCTCAAAGAAGTTGAGCACTTTTTCAAGGTGTACAAAGATCTTGAAGGAGCGCGCGTAGAAACGCTCGGCTGGGAAAGTGCTGCGGTAGCAAAGGAGCGCACACGCTACTCAGTCAATCATTATTGGGATATGCGCGCGGGCCGTCTCGGGAGCAAATAACGTGGCTCGGCGTGCCCCTCGAACTGAACCAAATCAAATAGCCCACTCGGCAGGCGGCGTGATCTTCAAGATTGAAAATGCTGTTGTGCATGTCGCGTTGATTGCGACGAGTGGCGGTTCGCGTTGGGGCTTGCCAAAAGGCCATGTGTTGATCGACGAGCCGCCGCCTGAAGCCGCGCGTCGTGAGATCGAGGAAGAGACCGGCTTGCGCGGCGAGGTGGTGCAGTCACTCGAAACAATCGAATATTGGTTTCGAGCAGGCCGATCACGAATCCACAAATTTGTCGATTTGTACCTGCTGCGCTATATCCATGGCGAGGTGGTACCGCAAGAAGCCGAAGTCGATGACGCGCGGTGGTTCGTTCTCGATGAGGCGATCATGATTGCTTCGTTTCCGCGTGAGCAAGCCGTACTCAAACGTGTGCGCGATATGTGGGAGCAGGGCGAGCTACACTAGCCCAAAGTGTTTGACTGACGGGGAGTGCTACACTCTTTCAAGTGTTAGAATGCGAGGAGGAACGTTCGATGTTCCTCCTCGCTTTATGTTTGGAAGTTTTATGCAAACTGCAACAGGCTATGTTTTTTCGCTACAAGCATCCCAGGGCGGGGTGCCAAAGCTGCCGATTCAGGAGGGCGTGGTTACCCAAACCGGGCTGCAAGGCGACAAGCAGCGTGACCGACGCTACCATGGTGGTCCGGAACGCGCACTTTGCCTTTTCTCCCATGAAGCAATAGTGCGGCTTCAAGCTGAGGGGCATCCAATATATCCTGGTTCGACCGGTGAAAACGTCACTATCAGCGAGATTGATTGGGCAGCGCTGCGTCTTGGCGATTGCCTCCATCTAGGCGACGAGGTGCTGGTGCAAATTAGCTCATATGCCGTGCCATGCAAGAATATCAAGGCGTCGTTTGCGGACGGCAATTTTGTACGAATATTGCAAAAACGTCATCCAGGCGAAAGCCGATTATATGTGCGAGTGCTGCGTCCAGGCGTATTGCGCGTTGGCCAACTGGTGCGTGTTGTACCTGCATCGGCTTCACATGATGACGTTGAAGAACTGCGCTATTGATGTTAGAACAGTGGTTGTGCTTTTTATGAGCAGCTGCGGCTCAGCTAGGTCGCGGTAGTGGTAGATATGTATAAACGCTGCGTGTACTACCAAAGAAGAATGTCAAGTTCGATATATTGTCTGTAGTGATCGGTAGCGGATAGAAGATAATATGCTTAACCTGCTTGCCAAGGAGTAAGACAATGTCTTCTATTCATAAATTAATTGCCATACTTGTCGTATGGGTCGTATTTGCCTGGAGTTCGTTTTTTATGTTTGGCCTGAGCATTACACTGTTCATGCCGCCGTTGGCCGTAGTGCTTATGACTATTATCTTCGTACTTGCAGCATTGTTCGCGACCTTCGTGATCATGCAAAATAGTGAACATAGCAGTTGAACCGACGCTCGTCCGTTTAGACATACCTTTCAATCCTATTGAGCAGCCAATAGCATTTTTGCGTCTGTGCTGTTTTTTAGGATTATCACGCTCGCTTATATCCTTGCCACTCTAAAAACCCCTTCGATCCGTTGTTCGTCTAATTGAGTTAATGCAGTCCCAACGATTTTTTCTTGCTTTTCGTACATTGCCCTCTTGACAAATATCCTAAAACTAAGTACGTTAGTCTTGAAGGCTAAAGTACTTAGTTTTAGGAGGGCACTATGATGTCGATGGTTCAACGTGATCATTCCAAACAGCACATAAGCATTCCGGGTATGTTCCTGCGGCTTGAAGGTCTGAGTATATTTATAGGCATGATTGTGTTGTATGCCTACTTTGGGTATAGCTGGTGGATATTTGCACTTTGTTTGCTTGTACCGGATGTCGCAATTGCCGCTTATTTGATTAACAAGCAAGCTGGAGCACTCGCTTATAACATTGTTCACTCGTACGTCATACCGTTGATCCTCGTGATTACATGTTTGATTGGCGAAGTGCCTATAGGCTTACAAATCGGGCTGATCTGGCTGGCGCATATTGGGATGGATCGTTGTGTTGGATATGGGCTAAAATACACCACTAATTTTAACGACACACACTTAGCGCGTGTCTAACAAACGATATGCCATATCCAGCACAAACTGACCGGCAAAGTATTATCCGCATGGCTCAGATGATGATCGAGCGCGACGGAGTCGAGCAGTTATCACTCGCTCAACTAGCCGCCGCACTCAATATAAAAGCGCCTTCTTTGTACCGGCATATCCCGAGCAAAACATCACTGCTTCAAGCGGTTAATACCCTTACCTTCCAACAATTGTTTCAAGCATATGAAGCTGCCTTGGTAGATGTTGACATGCCGGCAGAAGTGCGTTTACACGCGATCTTGCGGGCTCATCGCGTATTCGCTCATAGCCATCCACGATCGTATGTTTTAGCCTTTACAACAACAGTGCGGGAGCAACGGGCGGACGCCAGCATGCTTGAACAGCTTGTGTTGCCAATTCAAGCCCTTATGGCTGATGTATCAAGTCCAGAAAAGTCTCTGGCAGCGTTACGTGGCGCGCTTGCACTTGTTCACGGCTTTGTCATGCTTGAATTGAACGATCAATTTCAGCGCGGTGGTGATGTAGGGGATGCTTTTGAACAAGCGGTGAAAGCGTTTATTGTCGGAGTCAAGCACGACGCAATCGGCAGGTAGATGCCGAAATTGTGGGACGGGACGCCTGAAGAAAGAATTAGCTAGGGGGCAAGCGAACATGCAAGCAGGGTGCAGCGTGCTTGCTATAGCATAGATCCGCTATGTTAGGCGGGGAGGTGCTCACTCAAAAATATATCGGCTGACTTAATCAAGTCCTCGGCCTTACTGCTTTCAAGGGGCCGAGCAAACAGGTAGCCCTGTCCATAGGTACAGCCAAGCTGGCGTAGATAGGCGCATTGATCGGCGGTCTCGATCCCTTCAGCAACCACATCCATACCCAGGCTTTGGGCTAGCGCAATCACTGTTTGCACAATTTCGGTACCCTCGCCATTAGCGCCCAAACGTGTAATAAACGAACGATCGATCTTCAATGCGTCGATTGGAAAGTGATGCAACATACTCAACGACGAATATCCCGTCCCGAAGTCATCGATATGCAAGCCGATGTTGAGCGCGCGTAATGCTGTAAATATGCGTGGCGCGGTTGCCGCGTTGCTCATCATCACGCTTTCGGTGATTTCAAGCCGTAACTTTGATGGGTGAAGATTGGTTTCGGCAAGAATCGCCCGAATCTGGTCAATTAAGTCGGGCTGTGCAAATTGCACTCCCGAAACATTAACGTTGACGGTCAATGAAGAATGCTCGTCGCCCTGCCCCCACGCAACCATTTGCCGACACGCTTCACGAAGCACAAACCAGCCAATTTGGACGACCAAGCCAGTTTCTTCGGCAATTGGAATAAATTCGGTTGGTGACACTAAGCCGCGTTGTGGATGGTTCCAGCGCACCAGTGCCTCAAAGCCAGTAAGTTGGCTTGACTTAAGCGACACGATCGGTTGGTAGTGGACAGCAAACTCTTTTCGTGAGATAGCGCGGCGGAGGTCGGTTTCCAACTCAAGTAAAGCAACGGCTGTTGTATGCATTGATTGGTCAAAAATCGCATAGCGTGCTTTGCCTTGCGCCTTAGCCTGATACAATGCAAGATCGGCGTCACGTACTAGCTCATCGGCATGAACATACTTTTTATGGCTGAGCGCGATGCCAATGCTGGCACTGGTGAATACATCATGGTGATTGAGACTAAAGGGCTGAGCTAGCGCTGCTTGAACACGATCCGCGATAAGCACAGCTTCGCGAAGATCTACCAGTTCGTCCAACAAGATCGTAAATTCGTCGCCACCTAGCCGAGCGACTGTATCGATGTCGTGCACGCATTGTTCAAGACGGCGGGCAAATGCAATTAATAGTTGATCACCGACGGGATGACCTAAGCTGTCGTTGATCACTTTGAAGCGGTCAAGATCCAGAAACAAGACCGCGAACATCCGGTCTGGATAACGCCTGGATCGGGTAACTGCACAATTGAGCCGCTGCATAAAAAGTGCTCGGTTGGGCAGACCCGTTAACGTGTCATGAAACGCATCATAAACAAGCTGGTCCTGGATTTGCTTGCGAGTGGTTATATCGGTTTGTGAGCCGGCCATGCGTAACGGTGCATGATCGGCGCTGCGTATAGCCAATCCTCGACTAAGCATCCACAACGCGGCATCCAATCCAGCGCCTGGTGTTGCTCCATACGCTGCCGCATGTCCAGCAGCGCACGGCTCAGCATGCGATCGTTGGATGTCAACTGTGCTCCCCGCAGCACTTCAAGCGAGCGAGCGTGAATGACTGCTAAACGCTCAGGTTACTTCCCGATCCCATTTTCATCGCATTGGTCATCTTGCAAGAAGAGCCAGGTTGTCCAATCGGTGAGGAGCTGCAAGCCTTCGCGCGATGCGTTTGGGTAAGCGTGTGACACAAGCCAACCAACGCGAACGTCGCACAAGCGCTGCCGTACATCAAGATCTTCTAACAGACGAAAACGGTCGGCCCACTCAATGGTATCTTGCTCGGCAACTTCTGCGTGTTGATTAAGCGTGGACGCAAATGGACAAAACAAAGCCAGTAACGTAATTAATGGCGTCATAGCATACATCCTTTCTACAAGGCTACAAAGATGGCGGAAGCAAGTCAGACGTGCTGCAATACGGTCAGGATGGATGGTGACAAGACCGCGCGAGATAAGTGGCGTAGAGGATTGTGCTTGCTGCCTGTAGTATAAATAGAGGTAGGGCTATGCAATGAACGCCTTAAGTCCTAGCTGATAAAGTACTTCTGGTAAACTAGGGCAGGTCTACCGAAAATATAGTTACCTAACCAGGCAAATAACGTACAAAAGGCGAGTACCTTTCTAATTAGGTACTCGCCTTTCTTGTTCCAACTTTGTCTAACGCTTAGGCGCTGGTAATTAGCTGGCGTAACACATACGGCAAGATGCCGCCGTGAAGATAATAATCAACCTCGATTGGTGTGTCGATGCGTAGCGTTACCGGCACTTCCTGTGTTTGGCCGTCGGAGCGATGGATAACCATTGTCAGGTCCATGCGGGGCGTGATGCCGTTTTCCAGGCCGACAACATCAAACGTTTCGGTGCCGTCGAGACCCAAAGATGCCGCATTGACGCCATCTTTGAACTGACACGGCAACACGCCCATGCCAACCAAATTCGAGCGATGAATACGCTCAAACGTTTGAGCAATAACTGCTTTGACACCTAGTAATCGTGTGCCTTTAGCTGCCCAGTCACGGCTTGAGCCAGTGCCGTACTCCTGGCCTGCCAAAATGACGAGCGGCGTGCCGGCTGCCTGGTAACGCATCGAAGCGTCGTAGATGCTCATGCGTTCGTTTTCGGGCTGATAGACTGTAACACCACCCTCGACGCCTGGAACCATCAAGTTCTTGATACGGACGTTGGCAAACGTGCCGCGCACCATGACTCGGTCATTGCCACGCCGCGAGCCGTACGAGTTGAAATCAACCGGCGCAACGCCTTTTTCTTGCAGGTATTGGCCTGCCGGCGAGGATGGCTTGATCGCGCCTGCGGGACTAATATGGTCAGTTGTGACTGAGTCACCGAAGATAGCAAGCGGTCGTGCGCCGTGAATGTCGGCGGCTGTTCCCGCTTCCATGCCGAACTTGTCGAAGTACGGCGGCTCCTGAATATAGGTCGACTCGGCGTCCCACTCGTAAAGCTTGCCGGTGGACGACGGAATCTCCATCCACAGCGGGTTCTGGTCGGCGAAATCGCGATACAACCGGCGGTACGTTTCAGGATCGGTGGCCGCGCCCAGCACCGCGCCGATCTCCTCGGTAGTCGGCCACAGGTCACGCAAAAACACGTCCTGTCCGTGCTTGTCTTTGCCAATCGGCTCCTGCGACATATCAATATCGATGCGTCCCGCCAGGGCGAATGCGACAACTAACGGCGGCGACATTAGGAAGTTGGCCTTGACGTTCTGGTGAACACGCGCCTCGAAGTTGCGATTGCCCGACAAAACGCTGGCGACAACCAGATCATTTTTGGTGATTGTGTCTTCAAGATGCGGATCAAGCGGTCCTGAGTTGCCGATACAGGTTGTGCAGCCGTAGCCAACCGTTTGAAAGCCAAGCTCATCCAGGTAAGGTTGTAAGCCGGTTTTGTCCAGGTATTCGGTCACGACGCGCGAGCCGGGCGCGAGCGATGTTTTGACTGCGGGAGGCACAGTCATGCCGCGTTCAACTGCTTTTTTTGCCACAAGCCCCGACGCCAGCATGACGCTTGGATTAGATGTGTTGGTACATGACGTGATCGCCGCGATAACTACGTCGCCATGGCCCAGCGCGACATTGGCCTTCGCCAACTCCTGGTCCTGCATATTGACGCGATCCGGCGTCGGACGATTTTGCATCATCTCGACCTCGGTGATCGTTGCCGTGTTTTTCTCGCTGGTGACACCGCCCTTGCCTGCTGGAATGGTATCCGAGTCCTGGCCACCTCCGCCACTGATTACATGTGTGGAGTTGCCGTCAGTTTCAACGGCGAAGCGCTTGTCCATATCGCTGATCGACTTGTTGTAGCCGTTCTCGCTCACCGGCTTTTCAAACAAATCGCGAAACTTGTTCTTAATCTGTGGCAAGTCAATGCGGTCCTGTGGTCGCTTCGGCCCTGCTACGCTTGGCTGCACGTCGGCGAGATTTAGCTCAAGCA
>JASKZZ010000557.1 GCA_030147335.1 Herpetosiphonaceae bacterium
AAGATTAAACAGGTAATCCTGGCCTTGGACCAAATAGTTCATCGAGTATTCATCACGCACGTCGGCAATATTTACCCGCACGCCCTGGCCTTCCAGCTCCTGGACATTGTGCAGGTTGCCGCCATACTCAGGGATTAGTGAGTCGACCAGTGTTACTTGCGCCCCAAGATCAGCCAGTCGGCGCGCGAGATTCGAGCCGATAAAGCCGAGGCCACCGGTGATCATGCAGCGCTTATCAGCAAATAAAGAATCTTGGCTATTCATGCCTATCACTCATCACCGCTCAACTGTACGAAACATGGGTATCGTTGACAGTTGCTTGACGTTGGGCTTGTAACGCAGCCAGACGAGCACGAATACCGGGCATGTGCGCACGGCGTACAACCATTTTCCACCACAACTTGATCAACTGGGGCGGGATACGGCGGAGTCGGCGGAAGTTAAAAAACTGCGAACGGCCATACGTGCGATGAAAATGATGGACCGGCACTTCGGCGAAGCGAAATCCCGCATCTTGCAACTTCTTCACCAGCTCAAGACAAATCGTACCATCAGGCGACTCAAGCTCGATCACGTCGAAAACGTGCCTCCGCATTAGCCGGAAATCACAATCAACGTCGCGCAGCCGGAAGCCAAACGCCAGCTTCACAATATGATGATACAAACGACCAATAATAATACGGTGGAATGGGTCTGAGCGGCTAATTTTGTAGCCGTTAACCACATCAACGCCCGGCTTCATCTCGGGATAAAGTAGGCTAATTTCGCGCGGATCGTACTGCGCGTCGCCGTCGGTGTAGAACACCAAATCTTTGGTCGCACTGGCGAAACCAACGCGGAGCGCGCCGCCGTAGCCCAGACTGTGACGATGCGTCAGCACCCGAAGCCGGTCGTACTGCGCGGCAAGGTCGTGCAGCACTTCAACGGTATAGTCGGTGCTGCCGTTTTCTACAACAATCACCTCGTAGTCGTCGGTAAGCTCAGCAAGTGTATGCAAAGTCGTGACAACAAGGCTGCCAATAGTACCACCATCATTGTAGGCCGGGAAGAACGCGGTGATACTTGGACGTGTATGATCAACAGGATTCGTAATCGTCATAACGCGCCGGATTATAGCATGTTATAGCGCTATCGGCACCTGTTGCCAGCTTATGGCACACTGATACCTTGCAATATATGACAATCGTTCCTGGAACCTCGGGCCTTCCTGTGTCTCATGATATAATCGCACTATGGACATCGCAACGTTGATTCGATCCGACCTTGCCTCGCTTGAGCCGTACACACCGATTGTACCGTTCGAGGCACTCAGCGAGCGGCTTGGACTGCCGATCGAACAAATAACCAAGCTCGACGCTAACGAAAACCCGTATGGACCGTCGCCCAAGGCGATCATGGCGATCAGTCAGTACCCGCACTACGCCATCTATCCCGATCCCGACCAGATGCCGCTGCGCCAGGCGATTTCACGGTACATTGGCCAACCGGTTGAGCGCATCCTGTGCGGTAATGGCTCCGACGAGATTATTGATTTGCTGATGCGGCTGTTCTTGTCGCCAGGTGATGCCGTTGTGGAAGCGCCACCGACTTTTGGTATGTACAGCTTCAACACTGGTGTCGTTGGTGGGCGGATCGTGCAAGTGCCGCGTGACGAACGATGGGCTGTCGACATCGAGCGTATCGCAGAAGCAGTCGAAACATCGCACGCCAAACTCGTTTTTTTGCCGTCGCCGAATAACCCGGATGGCAGCGTCATGCCGCGCGCCGCGATTGAACAGCTGTTGCAGCTACCAACGATTGTGGTTGTGGACGAAGCATACGCCGAGTTTAGCGGCGAGAGCATTGTGGATCTGGTAGGACACACGCCAAATCTTGTTGTGCTGCGCACCTTCTCCAAGTGGGCGGGGCTAGCGGGACTGCGAATAGGCTATGGTTTGATCCCCGAGGCAATTATTCAGCATTTGTGGAAGATCAAGCCGCCGTACAACATCAACATGGCCGCCGTTGCGGGAGCGATTGCCTCGCTCGAAGACGTTGATCATTTGATGGAGAGCGTACGCCGCATTGTTGACGAACGCGAGCGGCTGTTCAGTAGGCTGCAACACATCGAAGCACTGGAGCCGTTTCCATCGCAGGCCAATTTTATCTTGATGCGTGTTCGGAATGGCCGCGCCAAGGAGTTAAAACAAGCCCTGGAACAACGCGGCATTCTGATTCGTTACTACAACAAGCCTGGGCTGAACGACTGCATTCGGATTTCAGTCGGTACACCCGAGCAAAACACGCGTGTGGTTACGGCGCTCAACGAAATTCTGGGATGAACCAAAAGGACACAGCGTTTATGCGTGATGAGCCGCTGCGCAACTTGCTCGACTTCGCTCAAGAATTGGCCTGGCAGGCGGGAAAGCTCACACTGGGCTACTTTGGCACTGGCGTTGTACCTGAGCTTAAGGCCGATCAGTCGCCAGTGACGATTGCAGATCGTCAGGCTGAGCAGCGGCTGCGAGCGATGATTGGCGCGCGTTTTCCTGATCATGGCATTCTTGGCGAAGAGTTTGGTGAAACAAATCAGGGCGCGCGATACCGTTGGATTGTTGATCCAATTGACGGCACAAAATCGTTTGTGCAGGGAGTACCGCTGTACGGTGTGCTGGTTGGACTGGAGCGCGATGGTGAGGCCGTTGTCGGTGTTTGTTACTTGCCAGCACTAAACGAGATGATCGCGGCGGCGCAGGGTGAAGGCTGTACGTTCAATGGCCGTCGAGCACAGGTTAGCGATGTTGCTGCTGTTGATCAAGCTATTCTGCTCGCTTCCGATGCCGAGTCATTTATCGAATATGACCGTGACGCCGCATATGATCTCCTGCGATCACAGGCTAAGTTTACACGCACTTGGGGCGATTGCTATGGCCATATCTTGGTAGCGACAGGCCGCGCAGAAATCATGCTCGATCCGATTATGAATGTGTGGGATTGCGCGGCGCTGCTGCCGATTGTACAGGAAGCGGGCGGTACCTTCACTGATTGGCACGGCACGCCAACAATCCATGGTGCCAGTGCTATCTCGACCAACGGACGGTTGTTCGATCAGGTAATGGAAAGCATTAAAGAACCAAGAGCCGAGAGCTAATAACACAGAGCCCAGAACAGGGATCTGAGAACCCGAATCCCGAAGACCGAAACTCAAAAATGAGTACCGACGGCTGAAAGCTAATAGCTCAAAGCCTTAAATCTGAAGTCTAATGCATTATGTCACGTACAGCAACAATTGAGCGCACAACCAAAGAAACACAGATCAGCCTGAAGCTCGACATTGATGGCTCCGGGCAGTCGGTTATCAACACCGGCGTTGGCTTTTTCGACCACATGCTGGAGCATATTGCCAAGCATGGCCAGTTTGATCTTGAAGTCAACTGCGCCGGTGATCTGCATATTGACGAGCACCACACGGTCGAAGACGTATCAATCTGTTTGGGGCAGGCGTTTCATCAAGCGCTTGGAGATCGAGCTGGAATCGTGCGAACAGCACACGCATTCGTGCCGATGGACGAGGCACTCTGCTTTGCCGCAATCGACATTAGTGGACGGCCTTACGCTGTTGTTCAAGCAGAATTTCATACTGGTCGGGTTGGCGGATTAAGCACCGACGCTGTGTGGCATATTTTTGAAACAATCGCAATTCACGCGCGCATAACAGCTCATTTGCGTGTCGAGTATGGCCGCAACGACCAC
>JASKZZ010000225.1 GCA_030147335.1 Herpetosiphonaceae bacterium
GTTGCAGGCAGCACGACGCTCCCGCGGACCCTATGATCCTGCAGGTACGCGAGCGACTCGATCCCGAGTTCGAGATCGAACTGAATATCTGATCCTGTCATTGAGTTTGCCACGCGTTTCCTCACAGCTATCATTCGTCGCAAGTAGCTTTGGGTACGAAATTTGTCTACTGCGCCGGGTTAACCATAGGGTGCTCTTAGCTGGACTTTATCCATTCAGGGCAAGGAGACCTGTTGCTCGAACTCCATACGCGAGACGCACGCGGTCCAAACGAGCACGCATATACGAACCGTCCATGAGGTTTTCAACTCTACATGCGTCACACCGACATCGCAAAAGGAGAAGGGTGCCCTGCACTGTGAACCTAACCTCGTTGAGCAACTGGTGTTTGACTGATAGTGATGCGGAATGAGAGATTTTGGCAGGTCAACCTCCATCTCGCTTACCACGACCTCGCTCGCCAAAATGGACAAAGTCTAGCTTAGACAACAGCGTTTATGGATCGGGAGCAGGGCATCATGAGCGGTGCAACGCTCACTTGTTCGATCGAGTCGTATGCATATCAACGCCAACAACGAGCGGTCTTAGGGCCAGGTATTGAGCGTTGTGTGGAAATCTGCCGCTAGTGTATGCAGGAAAGGTAGCTTTGTAATGATCTCGCAGACACATCCTGGGGTATGACTTCGAGCCTAGTGGCCATGACAGGCGATGGAGCGGGATGCCGTTTCACGTTGCTCAGATCCCGGCCAACGTCGTAGGTTGGGCGGTATGCCCGGCCCGACGGATGGGATACCATTCCGCCGCGTTCATCAGCCTGCTGTAGAGCCAAAATCACATGCATGAAGCCAAAGTCATAAGCGAGGACATGATTTTGCTCTCGTGACAAAGGTATCGCCGCGGGGTATTCTCAGTTCCATATCTCGCAGTCAACAATGGATCGAATCGAAACCGAGGCGGTTCTTGATGTAGCTGCAGCTCGTTTTAGGAACGCAGATTGGGGTAGCGTTGATGCCAGGCCAAAGAGATGGTGTGGAACGACATGCGCTTGCGACTGGGGCAGCGAAAGTCGTGCTAGCATCGGACTGCTTCAGGAATGCCTACGCTGCACCGTTACTCGGGGAGTTAGCACCACGGACGAGCAAAGGTGTACCAGCATGACACAACACCTGCTCTGGACCGCTCCGCCTACGGCTTTGACATTGAGCAACGAGGATGTCCATGTTTGGCGGGCCTCGCTTGATCGGTCTACCGCGCAGATCCGGCATCTCAAGCAGGTACTGTCATTGGACGAGCGTACGCGCGCCGATAGCTTCTATTTCACTCGCGACCAGGAGCGTTTTGTGACAGGCCGTGGACTACTGCGGATAATCTTGAGCCGCTACGCGGGGCTGCCACCCCAACACTTACGCTTCTGCTACGGTACGCGCGGCAAGCCCGAACTAGAAAGCACCGCAAGCAGCGATGTTCTGTCGTTCAATATATCTCACTCTCAAGGCACAGGGTTGTACGCGCTCACACGGCGGCGAGCAATCGGGGTTGACATTGAACATGTGCGCCTGCTTTCCAAGGCCGAACAGATGGCAGAGCGCTTCTTTTCACCCATCGAGCACACGGCACTGCAAGCGCTAGCACCAGAAGACTATATGACAGGTTTTTTCAACTGCTGGACACGGAAAGAGGCGTATGTGAAAGCGCGTGGCGATGGACTGGCGCATCCACTTGATCGGTTTGCCGTATCAGTGGCGCCCAACGAGCCAGCCGCCTTATTGCAAACGATGGATGATCCGGGTGAGGTAGCGCGGTGGTCCCTGCAAGAACTTTGTCCGGGCCCCAGTTTCGTCGCTGCCCTGGCAGTTGAAGGGCACGATTGGCGCCTAACATGCTGGCACTACCCTGATGAGTATCTGCCGTAGCAATACCGGCGATGCTGGTAAGGTAAGCACAGCAGGGAGGCAGAACTCGACGGCCAGGCTTAGCCCATCGCCTAGAGGCCTGAAAGTGCGGCAAGGACGCGGGAGGGGGTTTGGTTCTACTGAGGCCGCATACTGGAAGCGTACATGAGCTGCGGTCTTTTCCTGCTCAGACGCGCAGCGCGATAGGTGGGTGGCGTGCGGGCAAGCGCTCAGCCCACCTGAGCGCCATGCAGCGAAGCAACACTCGTTTCGCTGGGAACAGACGGTATGAGTTTTTCGCGCGGGTAGGCAACTGGCGGTAATGGCGACACTAGACACCGACGAGCGGCATGAAGATGGCGCAAAGCTTCACTGCGCCCACTGCTGTCGCACCGCCCACGCGATTGCTACACCGCGCCGCTGAACACCCAGCTTATCATAGATGTTGCGCAGGTGAAAACGAACGGTTCGTTCGCTAATGCCCAGCTTATCCCCAATCTCGTGGTTGTCCTGGCCGCTCGCCAATAACTGCAAGACTTCAATTTCACGCGCGCTTAAATCCGGCTCCTGTGCCTTCGGAGTTTCGCGAATCGTATGCTCCACCATGCTTGCAGTGATCGCAGCACTCAGCCACGTTTTGCCCTCCGCTACGGCCCGCACGGCAACAGCAATCACAGTTGGCTCCTCGTCTTTAAGCATGTACCCCTTAGCGCCAGCTTTAAGCAAAGCCAGCACAGATTCAATATCGTTGTGCGCGGTGAGGATCAGGACATGAGGTGGTGCTGGAAACGTCCGTAGTTCTTGCAGAACATCCAGTGAGGTCATGCCTGGCATCTCCATATCAAGTACGAGTACTCCTGGTTGATACAGCCGCACTAATTGAAGCGCTTCCACGCCGGTGGCTGCTTGCCCCTGGAGTTCGATATCAGAATGATAGCCTAGTTGGGTAGCGATGCCGGAACGAACAATTGGATGATCGTCGGCGATGACCACGCTAATCTTGCTGCATTCTCGCTCGATCATTGATGGCATTCCTTCAGACCTATATTAATGGTTTCCGCAAAGGGACGCATGCTGTAATACTCGTGCCGTGGCCAACCTGCGAGTGAACCTTGAGCGTGCCCTGCACAAGTTCTAAGCGTTCACGTAAGCCGACGAGTCCGAAATGCTGATCGGCCACAAGATGACCGAGATGTTGGGGAACGCTAAATCCTTGACCATTATCGTGGACCCTTAAGGACACCGCCGTTGGCTGCACAGTAATGCACACAGTCACGGTTGTCGCCTGTGCATGCTTTTGCACATTCACAATCGCCTCTTGCATAACCCGGTACAAGCACAACGATATATCTTCCGGCAAGCGTTGCTGTGTATCATTGGTAACGTTCAAAACGAACGATAGGGTGGCCTGGCGTTCCAAATCGCGTAGATGTGAGCGCATAGCCGGGATCAAGCCAAGACTATCCAGCGCGGGGGGGCGGAGATCGGCGCAAATACGGCGGACATCGTCAAGCGTGTGGCGGACATGACCTTGTAGTTCGCCTATCTGTTCAGCCATATCGGGACGTGGATGTGTGCGCATATTGGAAAGATAATAGTTTAGCCCGACCAGCGACTGAATAATTTGATCGTGCAGCTCACGCGCGATCCGCTTGCGTTCTTCTTCGCGTACCTGCAAGATGCGTTGATGGAGCTGCTCACTCTCGAAAGCTCGTTGGCGCAGATCGTCCACCAGCTGAGTATTTTGAATGGCGGTATTCGCCAAACGTGCCACGACTTGCAGGATATCCAAATCGTTGACATCGAAAGAGCCGCTGCCCCGCTTGTTACTCACGATGCATAGGCCGATCAACTCGCTGTTCCGGACCAAAGGAATCCATAGCCGGGCATCTTCGCATGTTAACAACGCGGATTCTGCATGAGATAAGGCATGGCGATCGAGCACGCGCAGCAAATCGCTACGATCCGTCAATCCCGGAGTCTCAAGAAAATAGCGATAAAGTAGGCTGGACGCGTCGATCTCAATCGCTTCCTGTGCCTTGACGCGCGCATCACGTGCCTCACCCGCCAGCACTAGCGCCTTGCTCCGATTAGGCAGCAGCACACGCACACGTCCGATCTGCATGGATGTTTGGATGCCCTCGCATAACGTTTGCGCCAGCGACTCCCGATCAGAGGGTTCATCCAGTGCTTCGCTCACGCGCTGCACCGCCGAGCGATAATCGTAGGATTCGCCATACAAGAGGTGATCCACGCCCGCCTGAAGTGGGCGGTATAACGCGCTGAAGGTCACGGCCAGTAAAAGGGTCACACCCATGTAGGCCGACTGTTGTGCCCATACATCGTGCGGCATGATCCGCATGAGCCCTGTATTGATCAAAGCGTACATGCCCATCAGCAGGGTGATCACAAGTGTAAAGGCCGCGCTGCGACTGACGTAGCGATCGAGGTGAATCAAGCGATAATTCACAATCGCATAGCCATAGGTGAGCGGGATCGCTAGCATGAGCAGAAAGGTTAATTCAGCAGGAACAATCGGGCGCTGCATGATAGCGAATGGTAACAACAGCAGAACGAAGAATGGGATCAACGCACCACTTGCGCCCGTTGCCACCAATCCAATTTGACGTCGCAAATCCGATGTTGTCGTGTTTCGATAGCATCTGACCAGGAGAAACACGACAGCCAGCAAGCAGGTTGCCATCCAGATCAAGCTCCCTGAGTAGAGTATCGGGAAGTTGGCGCGCAGTGCAAGGGGATCATAGACGAGATTGGGGAGGGATCCGAGGAGCGCAACCAGGTACAGGCAGGTCATGATCTGCCGCGTTTTATGCCGGGCAATTTGAGTTGGAAAATGAAGATGCAGGTGTATGGCAACCGGCCCAACCCACCATAACATGATCTGAAAGACACGATCAGCCCATACATGGAAGACATTGTTGGCGCCCAGTGCTCCCGTCACGAGCGCGATTGCAAAAGACTGGCAAAAGAGCAGAAACAGGCGGCTCTGCGCGCCAGACGATGTGAACGTCAGCACGACAACACTCACAAGCCAAAAGACCAAAGCCACAATCGGCGTGATTTGACGAGTGATTGTCATCGAAACAGAGAGGTCGCTGAGGGGTATACGGACTGGTCGGATATCCCCGCGATGCTCTATGACCAGATCGATAAATCGTTCGGCTTCCGTTTGCGCAACAGCCTGCCGCTGCGCTTGTAGATCCGCCGTGTTGAGAATGCGGTCGCCGGGGAACAGAAGGCCTGCGGCAGGGCCAGCTGTAGCAACATCCATGATCACCCCCGAGCCGCGCGACCAGTCAGCCCCGATGTACAGTCCCTCCTGTAGTTGCCAGGCCGACCATAAGATCAGCAACAGGCCAGTTAGAGGCAATGCGAACAAGGCGATATGCATCGCTGGGCACAGGTATGCGCTATACAGCTTTCTCCCGGTGCCAATCTTCCCTAAAAATGTCGGTAGGATCATTTGCTATCCCAATGAAGGTTAAGGTGGATACCTAGGAGGACTAAAACATGGCAAGATCCACACGCCTGGTAGGTTGAAACCCGTACCAGTAGCGTTGAAACCCGTACCAGTAGCAGGGTAAACCTTGTTCTACTAGCAACACCACGTGAAGCGTAGTCTGTCCATCTCTTCTTGGTCTAGTGGTGAAAATACTGAATTATGACAACTCGAGTGTAACCGTATGGTAGGGGAATTCCGGTCTATGCGGCTGATTCAATGTATTTGGGGGGAACACGACAACCAGTCCGCGGCCAAGTTTTTCGAGTGAACGTCGACTAACAACAATGTTATCAATACTCGGATTTGGGCATAGATGGGACGATGTGAAGTATAGGCATACAATCAACAATTGTCAATAGCGTTCAGTGTGGGGGTGTGACGTACAGTCTTGCGGGCAGTGGTAGGATGAGGGCATAGGGCTTTGTCAACTTCGCGAGTGTGAAGCAGCCGGCACGTCGAGTCATGCGATACTGGCGGCATGACAACAGAGACTACTGCACCATCGTACAAAGGTTTTCGGTTCCCGCAGGAGATCATCGCGCACACGGTGTGGCTCCCCTTCCGCTTCCACCTCAGCTATCGGGATGTCGAAGAACTGCTAGCGGAACGGGGCGTCAGCGTGACCTACGAGACGATGCGGCAATGGTGCCAGAAGTTCGGCCAAACGTACGCGAACGCGCTCCGAAGCTGCCGTGCGCGCCC
>JASKZZ010000239.1 GCA_030147335.1 Herpetosiphonaceae bacterium
GGCTTTCCAAATCTGTGTCATGTAGACATTGTATAGCTGACCATTGGTAAGCTTTTGATTTACAAATAGCAAGGAGATTGCCATCAATTGGCTTAACAGGCATTGACATTGTTCAAGATGCGTTATGCCTGCTTTCCGTACTACAACATTACATAAGCATGCAGCAGGCCGCGAGTTTGATATAAACGAAATCTTCAACCATGTTCACCACAAAAATCATCAATCAACCGGCTACTTGTCGGTCAAGCTGCTCCCGATCAACTGTTGTTCGCAATGAATTCCTGGTACAGCGCGATTGTATGCTGAGTCGGCTGTTGGTAGAACACATCGGCGTTGAACGGCAGTGTTACCGTGCGTGATGGCGCTTGTACGGCGGGACGTGTTGCGGCGAAAGCGCGTATAACTTCGGCATGAGGCTTGATCGAGCCGTCGGGTCGTACCATGCCAAAGAAGCGCTCGTGCCACGACTCGGCACACGGCGGTTTCTGCCAAAGTTCCGAGGAATAGTCGGCATAGCACCATAGAAACGCGCCGGTCGCGCCTACCTGGACCAACCGTGGCAGCACCTGCGACAAGTAATCGGCGAATTCTTCTTCGTTAGCCATGAACTGCGTGCGGGGCTTGCCGTACGCGTTCCATGCCCACTCCTGGGATGGCGCACCCGGAGGTGCGGTGCAGCCGCCAAACTCTTCCATCAGCACCGGCTTGCCGCATAACGCGGTTGTAAGTGCGCAGCTAAACGGGACAAGCTCGGGGTCGAGGGGACCACGCGCCCACGGTAGATACATCGGATAGGCATGCATAACAGCAAAATCGGCGGCTGCAAATACGTGGTCAGCACGCAACCCATTATCATACAGCAGGCTATCCATGTGCAGGCCACAAGTGACGGGATGATGCGGATCAAGATCATGGATAAGCGCTGTCATCGTTTCAACCCAAGCGCGGCCAATTGCCGCATTGGGCGGCTGTGCAAACAAATCTGGCTCGTTGCCAAGGTTCCAAGCCCAGATCGCCGGATGTGTTCGCAGTGCCTCGACTACCGTTGTCAGCAGCAGCCGCTCGGCAGCTAACGCCGTCGGATCGGTGTACGGGTTGTGATAGCCGCTGTCGACAATCTGGCCACCGCTTACAAGTTGCCTAGCAGAAGGCGCCGGTGAGCCATGGAGTAGCCAGCGTGGCGCCCAGTTGGGGCCACTCATATGTCCGGTAAAAAAGGTCACGTCCAGACCCAGCCCATGCGCCTCCGCAATATCACAGACCGTGACAAGGTGATTGAGACAGGACGTTGAGACAACATCGGGCGCGGGCTGAAAGTCATCCCACAGCAGGAAGATACGGACGATGTTAAGCCCAAGCTCACGTATCTGCGCAAACTCCTCGTTAACCTCATCCTTGTCAAAATTGGACCACCAATACATCGCCTTACGTCGTGGCCAATAGTTGACGCCGAGCAAAAAAGGATCGTGCATGTTGCCTCCTAGCCGCTGTATGTTGTACTGCGCCCGAATTGGACGAATATTCTAGCACTGGTTTCACACCGGCGTGCAACTGGACGGCTCGCTGGTATCAAATCTGCTTTACTTGTCTTAAGTTGCGGCAACCGGTTGATGTCACGTTGTACGAGATAACGAGAGCGCAGCATAACAACGTTTTGGGCAGCGTCCGCCTGTTTGTCAAAGCCGCCAAACGCGGGAAGAAAGGAAACTACGATCATGGAGCGACAGCAGTATCCAGTACGTTCCGTATTATTTATTGAGGATGATCCGGCATTGCGCGAAACTGTGACCGAGGTCTTGGAAGAAGAAGGGTATCAGGTCACGTCAGTGCCAAACGGCGCGGAAGGCCTTGCGCTACTTGAGTCATCTTTACAGCCAGGCTTGATTTTGCTGGATCTGATGATGCCAACCATGAACGGGTGGGAATTCTTCAACCAGCTCCAGCAGCATCCGCAGCACGCAGCTATTCCGGTAGTGGTATTGTCGGCAGTTGCCGAGTTTCAGCGGCGGCGCGGCAAACTGGATGTGGCAGAAATTTTGCCGAAGCCGATTGATATTTCACGACTGCTGGCAGCGGTTGACCGTGCTTATACTGACGCCGAACGCAGCACCTCGTAGCACTAGAATTGCACGACGCTTAACCTCTATCTGCACAGACACCAACAGCATTCCTTAAAAAACAAGCAGCCGACCACATGTATCGTGGTCGGCTGCTTGTAACGCTATTTGGTATTAGATGTTGTTACTTGGATCACGTCGGCCAACATCGCCGTCGCGGTCGATGTCCGCGCCTGTTGCACGCTCGGCAGCGTTGCCTAGCTTCGATCCAGTGCGCTCGATAATGCCCTCGTCCGAGGACGTACCGCTTGCGTTGAGATTGCTTGAGCTAATGCCGCTCGAGCCGACAGCGCGAGTCTGGCCACCAACCTGATCAACATCAACGTCGGTGCGGCGAACCGTGTCCTGAATGTTCTCGACGCGCTCTTCGACATTCTTCTTGATGTGAACTTCCTCGACGACGCGCGCCTGCTTGTTGACAACCGCCTGCTCGTCGCGTTCAAGAACTTCGAAGCTGCCTTGCTGCAGTCCGGCAACGTCGGCGCTGGTGACTTCGCGGTTGACCGGCTTGCGGTGAATGTCAACGGTTTCTTCGCGCAGTGTGACCTGCTCGTTGACCGGCACTTCTTCAACACGGGTGTTAACGCGAACGCCGCCGCCTTGAACCTCGCGCTTGCCGACATGCAGCTCTTCCTCGATGATCGGTACTTTGACCTCGCCGCCCTGGTACAGATTCGTCATGCCGCTGCGAGTGGTATCGCGGCTGGTCATTGACGTATCGTAGTTATTCATACGGCGGCTAATATCGACAACATTGTGTCGGTCCAGAATATCGGCTGCGCTGGCCGCTTCATTGTCCGACAATCCTTGCAAGATAACCAGACCGCCGCCTTGCTGAATGCCACTGGAGTAGATTTGGGCATCTTGCTGTGGAATACCGGCGCTGATCAGCCGATCATTCAATCCACTGCTGCCGTTCTGGACAAACGAAAGATGATCGCTATAGCCTGCGCTTTCAATCTCGCGGACAGCGAGCTGCGCCTGCTGCAAATCTTCGAATAATCCAACAACTGTTTTCGCCATGATTCTTCTCCTCACTTATGCGAACAACTTATCTTTGGGATATCGTCACAAGTTGAAACAAGTGACTGTTCGCGTTA
Organism: Herpetosiphonaceae bacterium; assembly: GCA_030147335.1. Classification (GTDB taxonomy): domain Bacteria; phylum Chloroflexota; class Chloroflexia; order Chloroflexales; family Kallotenuaceae; genus LB3-1. The sequence continues at coordinate 3,218 of JASKZZ010000239.1, forward strand.
GCTAAAGCGTCGCAAATTGCGTGCCAACGGCAAAACTATAGTTGTCGACGGCATGGCTAAGCTCAAAAGCTAAACCAAAGCTAGAATTTCGGGGTCACGAAATTATCTAGATAATGGGTGGACCGGTATAGGAAGTAGGGAGGACAGTCTGTGATTTTTGCATCACGGTGATTAGGTATATGGAGTTATGTGTTCAAATGGAGTTTGGAACCAGTCGTCGAGCTTTACGAGTGTTATTTGTCTTGATTCCCGACGAGGTAGTCCAAGGTGATTGACTATAGGTATGAAGAATCCTGCGATATCGGAACAGGAGTGTGAAACTTGCATTGTGTCAGGGCGTCACGCGCTCAATGGACGATGACCACCATGCTTAACGCACTGCTCCACTGTGTCAAGCAACGTCACAATATCTAATGGCTTGGCAAGATACGCCGCTGCATCTAGCTGATTTGATGAGCTAAGCAGGCCGCGATCAGCTGAAAAGACGACGACAGGAATTGACGCAATGAGGGGATCTTGTTTTTGAACTTTACGAAATTCCCATCCTGTCATAATCGGCATGTTGAGATCAAGTAGAATAACACGGGGATGCATGGTGGTAGCCCGTAGTACCCTCAGCGCTTCCTCGCCATTCGCCGCAGTCACGACATTATAGCCCTCGTCCTCGAACAACTCTTCCATTACCTCGCGTATAGCTTGGTCGTCATCGACGATCATGACCGAAGCTGTCAGCTTTGACTGCTGCATGAGTCCTCCTCAAACGTCCAGTCACCACGCCGCCACCATTGGCAATCCTTCGTTTGAACGGCTAAACAGCTTTATGCACTAATCGTGCCTGCCATTCGTAGCAGCGTCACCGTAAAGGTTGCGCCGCTCCCTCGACACGTTCCACCGTATCTCACCATCGTGCCGGGTTACAATTTCTTTTACTACATACAAGCCGATGCTCGATGCGCGTTACGACAGTACATGCTTGTGGGCGGTAATGTACCAAATCGGATGATTGGCAGCTAACGCTCCTTATTTGGAGCCGCGTCTGTTGGTACGCTCGTAGCATGGTCGTCAAACTTGAGAGAAGTACTGAATACACACAGCGACTTGCTAGTGGCACGGCGCGTGCAAGCGCCGCCAATTAGTCGAACCCCGTGTACGGACAAATGCATTTTCCAGCTTATCGTTCTAGCCCAGCGTCCGACCGACAATGTTCTGGAGGTATCTATGACAAGCTCACAGCGCGTGGAGCAGCGACTCGTCGTGGTGTCAAATCGTCTGCCCGTCGTTTTGAGCCAGGATTCGGATGGTCAATGGCAATCGAAGCATGGGTCCGGTGGACTTGTAACGGCGCTAGCTCCGGTTTTGCATAGCCGTGGTGGTGTTTGGATTGGCTGGACTGGCACGGTGCGGGAAGACGATGTTGATCTCCCACCGTTGCTTGCAGCCGCAACTGAAGATGCCGGTTACACGCTCGTTCCTGTAGAATTAACGGCTGAGGAGCGCGAAAAATTTTATCTCGGCTTTTCTAATGAGGTGATCTGGCCACTGTTTCATGACCTACAATCATTTTGTCACTTTGATCCAGGCTACTGGAAATGCTATGAGGACGTTAATCGTGAATTCGCCGACGTTATCGCGCGGCAAACAACTGAGGACGATTATGTATGGATTCACGATTACCACCTGATGAATGTAGCCGAAGAACTGCGCCAACGTCAGGTGACGCGCCGAACTGGCTTCTTTTTGCATATTCCTTTCCCTCCACCTGACATCTTTCTTAAGCTGCCATGGCGTAATCGTGTGCTGCAAGGCATCCTCAGCCATGATGTTGTCGGCTTTCAGGCCGAACGCGATTTGCGGAACTTTGTGTTGTGCGTCCAAGCGCTGTTCAAAGATGCAACCGCCGAGACGCATGAACAACAGGTTACGGTACGGCGCGGCGAAAGGACAACTCAGCTCGGCTTTTATCCCATCGGCATCGATTTCGATGAGTTTGCCCAGCATGCCGAAAGCAAGGAGGTAGCCGAAACGGCTTGGTCGTTACGTGAGGCGATGCCGAACGGCCAGCTCGTGCTCGGCGTTGACCGGTTAGACTACACCAAAGGCATTCCCGATCGGCTCAAAGCATATCGCGCGGCTCTAGTGCGTCACAAGGATTTGCACGGCAAAATTACATTTGTGCAAGTGGTTATTCCCAGCCGCACAGATATTGATGAATACGCCGATCTTAAGAGCGAGATCGAGGGGCTGGTTGGCGAGATCAACGGTCAGTTTACGACGCCGGGCTGGGTGCCGATCCATTATTTGTTCCGTAGCTTGGATCGGACTGAATTGCTGTCGTACTACCGCTCGGCAGAAATTGCGCTGATCACGCCGCTTAAGGACGGCATGAACCTTGTTGCAAAAGAATACTGCGCCAGCAGCATCGAGACGGGCGTGTTGATCTTGAGCGAATTCGCGGGAGCAGCGCCGCAGATGGCCGAAGGCGCATTGCTGGTTAATCCCTATGATATTGAAGGTGTTGCCGATGCAATCTACCAAGCGTGGGCCATGCCTGAAGCAGAGCGCCGCGCACGTCTCAGTTCATTGCGGCAGGTCGTTCGTGAGCAGGACATTTACTGGTGGGTCAATACGTTTTTGCAGACAAGCAACTCGTAGCAGTGGATCGCCGTATTGGCAAACGCCTTGCAACAAATAGGATGTATTATTTGAATATTGAACAATGTCACCGCAGATGGTAGCGCGGAAAGAGAAGACGTTACGATGCAGGACCAGCCGCTTACGCTTTTGTGCATTTCTCATCTTAATTGGGATCATGTTTGGCAACGACCGCAGCACCTGATGTCGCGCTTTACACAGCATTGCCGTGTTATCTACGTCGACCCACCCGAAATCGTTGCTGGCGTCGAACAGTCCTATCTTCAAGAGCGTGGTGGCGCTAACCGAGTTCGCGTGGTGCGGCCAATCTTTCCCGACCATCTGCTGGATACGCCCGGCCACAGTTTTCGCGACCTGTGGCTGCGGTTTCTGCCGACACTACTGGATGACGTTGGTCCGAACTTCATATTGTGGGTCTTCTCTCCGCTGACGGATTATCTTGTGGCGGCTGCTAAGGATCGGGCGCGGCTTGTCGTCTATGATTGCATGGATGATCTAGCCAGCTTTCGTGATGGTACCGAGGCTATGCGCCTCCGCGAAGCTCAATTGCTGGGGCTTGTTGATGTGGTGTTTACTGGTGGTCGGTCGATGTATGAGGCGCGCAAAGATCGCCATGCTCATGTACACTGCTTTCCTAGCGGCGTGGATGTTGAACACTACCGCCAGGTGGAAAGTTCAACCACCCAAATACCCGTCGCCGTTGCCGATATACCACAGCCGCGACTTGGCTATTTTGGCGTGCTTGACGAGCGAATAGATTGGGAGCTGATTGCCGCCATTGCCGAGCAATGTCCTCGTTGGCAGTGGCTGCTGGTTGGTCCAACCGTGAAGGTCAAGCAGGATGACCTACCGACAGGACCAAACATCCACTATCTTGGCCAGCAGTCTTATTCCGATCTTCCAGCCTTTCTCAAAAGCTTCGACATTGCGACGATGCCGTTTGCGCTCAACGACGCAACCCGCTTTATCAGTCCCACAAAGACATTGGAATATCTGGCTGGCGGTAAAGACGTCGTCAGCAGCTCGGTGCCCGATGTGGTTGCCACCTATCAACACATTGTAACGATTGTTGACGGAGTGGATGGGTGGATTGCAGCGGTGGGGCAGTTACTTGCAGCATCGGCGGCAGAGCGTGGGGTGCGTCGGCAACAGGCTCAATCACTGTTGGAGTCAGGCTCGTGGGATGGCATTGCCGCTCGTATGTGGTCGATCATGCGTGAGCGGCGCGAGGCATTGTAGGTCGTCAAGAAATACTCCAGCTCCATGGCTGAAGCTTTCCTCGACTCGAACGTCGATAACCGTAGCGCATGGGCCGGTTATGTGTCTACGTGCATCAAGAACTTTAGCGCTTTCCCAGCGACTTAGCAGTTGAGGTGAGATCTGCAGCGGTTAACGGCAGGGTAATGGGCATAACATCGCCCGCACAGCCGGAGTCGCCACAGGTCCAAACAACGCTGGTAAAAAGTTGGAGCCGAAGTAGTTCACTCCCATCCCAACGTGATAAACAGGTAAGACATTCAAAAATGCCTACAGGCTCGTGTTCCGGGTTGTCATACTGCATCATAATTACTCGTTGCTGGTAAAAAACCGTTACAAACACCGCCAAGGTTCGTTGCTGGGCTTCCAGGCACTTGTATCACGGCCAACGCTGCAATCCAAATTAGTTCCACCGGCTTGCTTCCATCAGCCGATACGCGGGACTCATTCGCTGCTTCACGACACGCGCCACGGCAATCATCAGCCGTTCAGGGAGTACCGCGCCGCTTGGCTGAAGCTGGGCTGCCGGTGTTCCCGGCGGAGGCACGATGCTCCATTCGAATCCTCGCGGCTCAACAGTAAAGCCTGCCTGGTCAAGTACCGTAATTGCTTCATCTCGACTCATTTTACGTTCTCCTCTACATATTGTCCCGCGAACTACTCAATCCTTTTAAGTATAAGACTGTTGCGTTCCAACGTCGAGACGAATAAACGAAGTACTTGTTGGAGCCATATGTTCGTCAATCGGTCAATCTTCGGCAATGGACGGTCGCGGACATAGTTTTGATACACAAACAATTGTCCGATGAACCGCTACGGCTAGAGCATGCGCTGAAGCAAGACGGAGCAGCTGGATTTGATGGTGCTGGGGCAGTTGGAAACACAGCTAATCATGCTGTGCGTCATCGTTAAGGTGGGCAATGGATTGCCAAAGAACAAAGTGCGTCACTCGGTTCTTGATCTCCACTTCGCCCACCTGAAAGCAATTATTTCTTTTTACTTGGTCGATCAAGGCATCTCGTGAGTAATCGCGCCTGTCAAGCGCTGCCGCAGCTTGGCAACCAGATCACCGATGGACGCCTCGTTCCCGCGTGGAGCATCGGGCCAGTCCGCAATACGCGTCCCATAAAATTCGACAGGTGTTCCTGAGTGCCGCGCAATTATGTGGACATGGAACTGCGGCACATGGTCGCCGAGAACAAATGCATAGACATGATCCGCGCCAAGCACTGTTCGTAAGTTCCGGCTCAGTCTGCTCATCCATAAGCCGACCTTTTGCGCCTCGTTATCGGTAAGATCGCCTAAATCACGTGCATTGCGTCGTGTTTCAAGGATGAGATAACCAAGATACGCAGAGCCTGTCTCGTCTATTGGAAGATGCTTGATCAGCAAATCTGCGTCCTCATAAACTGGCCCACCCGGAACCGCCGACACATCGCGTTGATGATTTCCACTGAATACACTATCAGTCATGTGTTCCTCCTGCATCGAGTACCAGCGCATTCCCCGATGCTTTGATCATAACAGACAAGCTAACCAATGAATATGATCAATTCAGTTAAAAAGTCTTGCGAAAATGCTTGACAAGCGGTTTGCCTGCCGGTACAATACCTCTCGTGTTCGCTCCCATCCAAGCGACACTCATACCGATTAGGGATGAAGGAGGTGATGCCCATGAGTGATATGAGTTCGGGCATCGCCGTAGAGGTTACTAAGTAACTTCACGGAGATGCCCTCCTTAGAACTTATGGACCCGTACTCGTATGAGTACGGGTTCTTAGTTTTAACGCTCCAGATTATCGATGTTGTATCAAGCGTCGAACTTCCCAAGGGCGCTCATAAGATTAGTGATCCGTAGCGTAGCCCCAAGACGCAGCCGTACCAGGAGATCATGCAGTGCCGCCTTGCCCGACGCCGCTTCCGGTAGCGCGCTTCCCACAAATGCTTCTTCCAAATCGCCACGCAGCCGTTCATACTCCCGCTGATGAAAAGGAATGTCCGCGTTGGGCAGCGTTGCCTGCTCATGCTCATTGAGCTTGCGCTCGATCAGTTCGTCAAGGTACGATAGCTTGAACTGTTCATTCAAGCGCAGCAGATTTGCTTCGACCTCGCCAGTACGCATCAGGTGGATGCCTGTTAACAATACGCGGTACACGTACAGCAGCGGCTTGACCCGCTGCGGCTGCTCCTTGTGAAACAAGCGCCATTGTGTTTGCGCAAAGCCAAAGTAGTGGTGGCTGTGGTGTCTCGTCAAGCACTGCTGAGCAATCATGCGCAGCTCCTCATGCTCAGGCGTAGTGTTCACAATCAAGGGCGAGCAAAGCTGCTCAAGCACATAGCCGTTTTTTTTGAGCAGCAAGCCAAAAAATTTCTTGATGTCATGTGTTACCAGATCGATCTCCAGCCCCGCGCGTATTTCCGAAACTTCAATCGTTTCCGGGCCAGTTTCCAGCCCAATAACTTCTCGCACCGGCAAGATGTGCGCGCCACGCAAGTCATAGTCCGAGTCGGGCGAAGGAAAGCCATACAAATGCGCGCCGCTGATTGTGACGAAAAGTAGCGGATAGTGTTGCTCGCTCACAATGGCCTGAACCCGTTGATCAGTCATCGGTTTGCTCCTGTTGATCGACCATGCTGCGGCGGGCTGCAACCAGTAGCGCATTCGCTCGCTCGTAGTTAGGCCGCTCGGGTAGTCGTGTTGCGCCAAAGGCCGCCTCGAACTCCTTATGCAGACTGAGCCGCCATGAATTGACTTCGTGCCACGGCACTTCGCCGTGTCGAATCGCCAGCAACTGCTCGCGATGTGTATCAATTCTGACTGGCACCAAACCTTCGCGAAACACGGTAACGCCTGACAGCAACAGCCGAATCAGGTGCATGGCATGTTTCCATTTGAGCGCGCCGGTAGTACGAAGGTCTTGCTCCAGCTTCTTAAACTGCGAAAGCACGTAGCCGTTGTAGGTCTGGTAGATCAAATGCGACAAAAAGATGGAGCGTTCGGCTAACAGCTGCTGTGCAACCGGTGATGCGTATTCAACCAAAGGAGTGTACAAGCATTCAAGAATATTTGGATTTGCCTTCAACGCCAGAGCAATAAATTTTTGTAGTTCCCAGTAGCATTCATCGGTCTCGACCCGCTCCAGTTGTTCCGGCGCGCCCCGTAACGACCATTGTATTTCCGCCGGTGGTAGATAGATGCCGCGCTGATCGATGTCGGAGCCGTCGTGGTCAAGCCCATAGGCGCGCGACCCGACAACGCAGCGATATATAATGTATGGTCGATATAGCTCAAGCGTGTTATGCCCAACGGGTTCTGGAATTGCACGTGCCTCACTGCGCCGAATGTGAAACTCTTGCCGCTGCACTGCAATATGACGAGCATCGGGGAGCTGCACCTGATAAACGCCTGCCCGGTCGTCGGGAGCCGCAATAATCACGCCTACCGCGCCGCGCGGCACAAGGCCACCTGCTTGGTCGCGCACTTCGAGCTGCGTCACAATGTGTGTGCCAGGTGGCACAATCAGTGTTGGAACAGGTAACTCTTGATCTGACATATGATGTGTACTTTCGACGTGATAGGAGGCTAAGACGAATAGGCTGTATCGTGACCAGCTACCGCTTTGTCCTGCGCTTCCCCATCATCCCCCAATATGATGTTGGGTGCAATTGGGGGGAAACAGATGTTCCAGACTCACAGCAACGTTGTACAAGGACAGGGTTGTAGGGGAAGTTAAAAATAATCCTGTGCTGCGCGTGAGCGACGGTATCGTTCACTTGAAGGGCAGATGGATACCATGCTCGTCTTTTCGCTTGCACAAACTGCGATTCACCAATATGTATTAGCGGCAACACAAGAGAATAGACTATGGATAGACGATCAGTACAACGTGATTCTTTACTTTTCGGGCTGGGCGGGTGTACGCAGCCGAGCGCGTTCTCCTTCCCGACGCGCTTTTCGCGCTAGGGCCAGCGCCCGTTTCTCGCCATGCCGCGCAATCGAATACTTGGTGCGGCCTTGCTTCCCCGCCGTCGTGGCCCATGTGGCCTCGTAATACTCAGTATTGCCTTCCCGTCGGCGTCGTACACCCGGTATACCACTTGATGAGTAAACGATGCCAAGAACCTGTCGTTCCGTTCGG
>JASKZZ010000265.1 GCA_030147335.1 Herpetosiphonaceae bacterium
GGCTTTCAAGGCCACTGATCATCGACACGACGAATACATTTGACATAAACAGTACGCCGACGATTCCAAGGACACTGAACATCGCCAATGGATAGAACAGCCATGCCGGCGCTGAGAACAACAACCCGAACATGATCGCGGCAACAGCTACAGCGCCCAGCAGCTCGGCCCAGTTGCGAATAATGCGTTCCTCGCGATTGGCGTCATAGCGCAAGCTCAGGTTGAACATGAACAGCAGAAATGCGCCAAGCGCCATACCCATGCCAAGCCCGGTGATCACGCGCAATGTATTGCGTGGGGTGTACACGTTGTAGCCGCCTACATCCAGCGCCATGGAGTTAAATCCATCAATGCCCATGACAATAATCGCTAAGCCCAACAAGATCGTGATTGGCAGTGGCGGTAACTTTGCGGCGCGTCGTCGTCCGAGCACAAGCAGGTACAACACCGTAGCAAGAAAGCCTGCGTAAATTCCTGTGTTGCGCGCGCAGAGCGGTAGCGTGTAGCTGCCGATTTCGATGTAGTGCGCTTGAGCGCATACGCCGTGTACAACCATATGCAATCGGTCGGCGAGCGAACCCATCGGCAGAAACAGCACTCCACCGATTACCGTCAGGGCAAGGCCAAGAAAGGCCCAGAGCCATGGCTGCTGTTGTTCTGTCGAGCGCTGGATTTCATTCAAGCGCCGTTGAGCGATGTCACGACGCGCAAGTTCGAGAATATCGTGCGTATTGTCCATAAGAAACCTCGTCGATTACGACGTTAAACTTGACCGAATTCGCGTTGAATATGAGGGTAAGCCCATAACACTATGCCGACGCCGAACAACGTACCTGTTGTCATGCGCAGCCAGAAGTTGAGCGAGCCGACATCACTTGCTGCTGATCGTAGGCCGAGCGACGGAGCAACGTCATTAAGTACATGCCAAATACCGTCAAGCACCATAGGCAGCGTCAACAGGAGCACCCAGCCTCGATTGATTGAGTTTGGCCAGCGACCAACGGTGTACAACAAGCTCATCAGCAGCAGCGATGTGTAGAGTGCGGTGCAACGATGACAGTAACAAACCGGATAGCCGTTGAAGGTGAACGCTCGTTCGGGCAGCTGATGGCAGAATTGACGATACATGCGATAGATCGCAACGCCGACCTGCTCAAAGCCAACCGAACGAAGCCACGGCGACAGCCATGGGAGACCGGCATAGAACACCAACAAACCGTTGAGCAGCCAGATCCAGTTACGGACGAGCGCACGCACAACACGATCAGTTCTCGTTTGTGCCGGCGTTTGGATGGTCATTAGTCGCTTTCAGCTGCGTGTTCAACGACGGCAGCTAACTCAGTTGGGTTGATTGGGGCACGCAGGGTATGTGCTGCAACCACAACAACCGGTATTTTGTCCCAGTAGCGGCGGTGCACATCCAGATCGGTGGTGATGTCGATCGAGGTAATCTGGAGTGGCCAGCGCGCAGCCAATGCTTCCAACTGGTCGTCGATGTCTTCACACAGGTGACAACCAGGTTTAGTGTAAAAGGTAATCGGCACTTGTCGCGGCTGGCGCATACATAAATTATAACACGCCTGCTTGGGCAAAAGCCTCCTGGCGCTGGAGAAATTGGAGTACTACATGGTTAAATGCATCCGGTACAATCATCGGTGACATATGGCCAACGCCGGGCAAGACGTGGTGTTCGCCGCAAGGCAGCAGCTGAACCAGGCGCTGCGCTTCCCACAGCTCCATCCAATGATCTTTTTCGCTTGACACAACTAGCACGGGCATGGTGGCGCGGCTCAGATCCGGCGGCTGATGATATTCAAGCGCCGAGCCTAGCCGCAAAATCATGGAAGCGTCGGGCGTATCGGGGTACGTAAAAAACATGCGTCGTTTTTCGCTACTTGCTTCTGAACGTAGGAAAATCAGTTGAGCGCCCCATAGCAGCGCAAACGAGCCAAGCTGTCGCGCGACGAATGGTACGCGTGGGTAAATTTTCCACAGCAGGGGCACGAGCTGCGGCTGTAGGTGATGCAGCAGCTTGTGCAGTGGAACGGGGAGCAGCCGTAATTGCAAAAAACCATTACCAAGCACGACTGCTGTTGCCACGTCGGGCTGTGTTTCCAGCAGTCGCGCCAGTACCATTGAGCCGATTGAGTGACCAGCCAAAAATGCTTGCTCGTAGCCAAGGGCGTTGAGCATGTCGGGCACGTCAGCAGCAAGGGAGTCAAGCGCCGATACCCCGGGGATCGGGTCCTTGCGGTATTCGGGCGCGATGACGCGGTAGTGCCGCGCAAAAAACGGAATCTGCTGATACCAAAACTGCCACGAAACCATGTTACCGAGCAGCAGCAGCGGTGGTCCTTCACCAGCGACCTTTGCAGTGACCTTGGCTCCGTCGCGGAGGGTAATCGAAATAAAATCGTTCAATAGTATACTCGTATATAATTTTTGTAGGCAACAAGAAACGCCGGGGCGAGTCAGGTGGACGCACACATCTGGTCGCCTCGGCGTCTCATCCTCATATTATATTCCAATTGGCGTGCCAAGCGTATGCTACAATCAGCGTTGATTGGAGGAGGCTGCGTGGATCGGATGCTTGAGCCGGTACGGGGTATGCGCGATGTGCTGCCGGAACAGCGTCGTGTATTAGCCGACGTGCAGGCGGGGTTGGAGGCAGAAATTGTTCGCTGGGGCTATCAGATGGTTGATCTGCCCATTCTGGAGCGTCGCGAACTGTACCTTAAGAAGTCGGGCGAGGAGCTTGTCGGCAAGCTGTACGATTTCACGTTTGGTGGACGAAGTGTGGCTTTGCGGCCTGAATGGACCGCGTCGGTGCTGCGCGCCTACCTCAATGAACTACAGTCGGAGCCACTTCCGCTGCGGCTTGGATACAGCGGTCCGGTTTTTCGCTACGAGCGACCTCAACGCGTTACCTATCGTCAATTTACACAGGTTGGTATCGAGCTGATCGGCGGTGCCGCGCCCCTGGCAGATGCCGAGGTGATCGCGCTTGCATGTCGTGGCCTCGATGCTGTTGGCGTCACCAATTATACGGTCACGATTGGCCATATTGGGATTGTACGCGCGCTGTTGAACGGTCTGGGGTTGGCCGAGCGCACGGCGAACTTCCTGCTGTGGAACATGGAACGGCTGCGCGAGGGCGACAACACAATCCGCGAACAGCTAGCCGCTGCCGAAGACGAGGAGCTGTTTGACCTGGGACCGCTCGCTGATCTTCCTGATGATCAGCTCCAAAGCCTGTTGTTAACGATGCTGCGTGCCGTTGGGTTGCCTTTGGACAATTCAACTCGTCAGCCGGAAGCAATCGTGGGACGTCTGGTTCGCAAGCTGCGCAGGGCGGACCCGCAACCACGTGTTGAGCGGGCGCTGCATCTTTTGACACAACTTGCGGGAACGCGTGGCACTCCGGCGACCATGCTGCCAAAGCTGGAACAACTGCTGACAGCTGAAGGGATCGATCCGTCGCCCTTGAACGAACTACGCGCAGTTTTGACAATGCTTGAAGGACAGGTCGGCGCTGACCGCCTGATTGTTGATGCGGGTCTGGGACGCGGGTTGCACTATTACACGGGACTGATCTTTGAAGTTAACTCGGGTGACGGCCTTCAACTATGTGGTGGTGGGCGTTACGATGATCTGGTAACATCACTCGGCGGTCGCTCTCCGGTTCCCGCAATCGGCTTTGCTTATGGCTTAGAGCGTGTTGCCGATGCAGCCAGTGGCAATCTGTCATCACCTACGAATACGGTGCTGGTGATGGCCGAGAATGGAGATATGTTTGGGATGGCACTGGCGACGGCGGATCTGCTGCGCGAACGAGGGTATATTGCTGTGGTCGACGTGCGTGGGCGCAGTTTTGTAGCAAATCAACGTGATGCAGCACGACGGAGCGCATCGGCGATTGTGGTGTGCGATGGACGCGCACCTGAACTTGTGCGCTGGTACGACGTGGAAACGCGCACAGAACGGCTCATATCAATGGTGGAGTGGCCGGAAGGAAACCTGCGATGATCAAGAGCCAAACAGACGAAGTTGCCTATGGACATTTACGACCTGATCAGTTACACACAAAGGTAGCATCATCGCCGGTAGTGTACGTGCCGTGGGGCGCACTGGAATGGCACAGCGTACATTTACCTCTGGGCCTGGACGGTCTGCTTGCAGAATGCGTAGCTGAGCGCGCGGTTGCCCAAACCGGTGGAGTTGTGCTGCCTGCGATGTACCTGCCAATCACGGCGCTGCCACATCGCTTCTCGATCTCGTTCAAGGCTAGCACGGTACGCGCGGTACTGGACGATCTGCTGGCAGAGTTGGCGCGGGTCGGGTTTCGCGTGGTGGTGGTGCTCACCGGTCATTATGCGCAAGGACACGAGCTGGTGCTGATGGACGCTGCCGAAGCCGCGATGAAGCAGCATCAGATACAGGTGCTGGCTACGCCGCCGATGGCGCTGGTAAGTGGCGATTATCTTGATCATGCCGGACGATGGGAAACGGCGCAGCTGCTGGCGACACATCCAAAGCTGGTCGATCAACGGAGCTTGGTGCAGGCGCTTGCATCGCATCCGGCGGGACACGTAGCCGACCTGGGCATTCTGGGCGAGCTGCCAACGGCGGCAACAGCAGGAAGCGGCGAGGTCGCGATTGAGCAAGCGGTTGCGGCGATTAAGAGCTGGGTAGAGCGCTTACTGACAACATCAGACCCACACGCACTGCATGAATTTTACGCTCAACGACGGGCTGAGTACACA
>JASKZZ010000272.1 GCA_030147335.1 Herpetosiphonaceae bacterium
CAGGAAGCAGCCCGATGTATTAGCAATCAGGTTGCGAGTCTGCCAAGTTTTGCTATGATTTACCATCAAAGCGACACATAGCAATGAGGAGCAGCATATGACCGACCAGGCTCAAGCATACACGTTTAAGGCCGAGGTACAGCAGCTACTGCATATCTTGTCCCAGGCGTTGTACACCGACCGTGAAATTTTTCTACGCGAGCTTATCTCGAACAGCTCCGACGCGCTTCACCGGATGCGTGTTGAACTACTGACCAACAATGATGTTGTTGATCACGATGCCGAGTTGAAAATCCATGTCACCAGCGACGAAGAGCAGAATTTGGTCACGATCAGCGATACTGGCGTAGGCATGACCGAGCAAGAGCTGGTGGAAAATCTCGGGACAATTGCTCATTCGGGTGCGCGAGCAGTCATGGAGCAGTTGCAAAAGGATCAGCGCTCAGAAGTAATTGGACAGTTCGGCGTCGGCTTTTACTCGGTTTTTGCAGTTGCCGACCGCGTTGTTGTCACCTCGCGTTCGTTCCGTCCCGACGCTGAAGCCGTGCGCTGGGAATCGACCGGGGGCGATAGCTACACGATCGTAGCGGCTGAGCGCGCCGAACGCGGTACAACGATCGAGTTGTATCTCAAAGATGATGCTAAGCAGTTCGCTCAGTCGTGGCAGATTAAGCAGATCATCAAGAAGCACTCCGACTTTGTCGCGTTCCCAATCTTTTTCGGCGACGAAGAGCAGCAGGTCAATCAAACCAAGCCGTTATGGCGACGAACGCCACGCGAGGTCGAGGCGAGCGCGTACAAAGAATTTTATCGTCAACTGACCATGGATTGGGAAGAACCGTTGCATCAGATGCATTTATCGACGGACGCGCCGATTGACCTGCACAGCATTCTGTTTATCCCCTCCAAGCGCGAACGTGGCTTGATTGAGCGTCGTGTTGAAGGCAAAATTAAATTATACTCACGCAGTATTTTGATTCAGGAAGAAGCGCAAGACTTGCTGCCCAACCACTTCCGTTTTGTTGAAGGCGTTGTTGATAGCGAGGACCTGCCACTCAACGTATCGCGCGAGTCGGTACAGCGCACGCCGGAGATGCAGCGCATCCGCAAAACATTGACGGGCCGCTTGACCAAAGAGCTGGCAAACCTTGCCGAGAATCAACCGGAAACGTATCGCTCATTCTGGGACGAGTTTGGGCCATTCCTTAAAGAAGGCATTGCAGTCGATCCCAGCAGCAAAGACGATCTGCTCAAGCTGCTGCGGTTCCACACCACAAAAGGCGATGACTTGGTCGCGCTAGCTCAGTACAAAGAACGTATGGTCGAAGGCCAGCAGGCCATCTACTATGTTCTCGCCAACGATATCGACAGCGCACGACGCAGTCCGCATTTGGATGCGCTTGAGTCGCGCGGCATCGAGGCGCTGCTGCTGATTGATATTGTTGACAGCTTTATGATGAACAGCTTGCGTGAGTTCGACGGCACGCCGCTCAAAAACGCCGATGACCCGAACCTTGAGCTGCCGGAGCTGGCCGACGAGCAATCAAGCGAGGGTGTGGATCAGCCGACGTTTGATCAGCTGGCGGTACGCATCAAAGACGTGCTGGGCGAACGCGTGACCGAGGTTCGACCATCCAAGACGTTGAAAAACAATCCGGCGCGACTCGTTGCCACCGATGCCAATTCGCAGCGTGATTTTCAGCGTGTTCAGCGCCTGCTTAACCGTGAATACACCGTGCCGACATCGGCGCTGGAACTAAATCGTAATCATCCCCTGATTCGCAGCCTGGCCAAGCTCCACACCACTCGTCCCGATGATGCGCTTAACGCGGTGATTATCGAGCAGATTTACGACAGTGCCTTGCTATTGGACGGTTTGCATCCTAATCCGGCGCAAATGGTGCCACGCATCCAGCAGTTGATGGAAGCTGCTGCTCGTGTTGAATAATCAGTGAGCGATTAAATAGTGCGGCCGGCGGAGCTAACCCTCCACCGGTCGCACTCTATTCACAAAATCTGAATGTCACAAACACGGGTTACGAATACAACTATGCATCGCGTAACACGCACTCGTTCTTAGCGTCGCTCGCCGGTGTCAAGCATCACGCCCATCGCCAGGGCAATCCGTCGATCAACAGCTCGCAGCGGATCGGCGCTCATATCAAGCTGATATCGATCCAGCAGCGTCATCTTGCGATTAAACACACCGACAGGCTGCTCGCCGCGCAAAATAACAAAGTTGGTTCGCAGCAGCGGCAGCACTAGAGCGCCGATTGCGCCAAGCTGTGCGAAAATACGGCGCAACACTGAGCGCAGCATCGAATCTTCTTTAGCAACATACAGTAATGAGCCGTCTGGCGCGTAGCAATACCAGCGCTTGCGCAACATGTTGTACAGATGATTTTTACGTAAGGTCGCCAGAATTCGTCCCTGCTCGTCGTTAACGGTGTAGCTGGCATTAATTAGAAAGAACTTGTTGTCCTGCAAGATGTGGAGCATTCGCTGCTGCTTGGTCTCGTCACGATAAAATGTGATGTGCCGTTTCGCCGAGAGCGTGATTGCGAGGGCTGCACCCAGTGTCAACGTACCAAGCATATACACAATTAAGAAAACGGTTTGGACTAATCCTTCCGGCAACATACTCGCCGC
>JASKZZ010000296.1 GCA_030147335.1 Herpetosiphonaceae bacterium
CACGCCCGGTAACGGTGTCGTTATCCGTCATGGTGGGGCGTACGCAGGATACGAAACGGTATATTGGCACTTGGACCAGTTTGCAGCGATTTTTCAGGGCAAGATCGACAATGGCGCTGGCGTTCGGGTTGAAGCTGGAACTGTACTCGGCACGAGTGGCAAAACAGGCTTTACCGATGGCGGAGCGCATCTGCACTTCGAGGTCCGACACAACGGCAAGCAGGTCGATCCTTACGGCTGGTACGGACCCGGCGCTGATCCATGTGCTGCGTGGACTGCAGGTTGCGAGTCTAGCGTTTGGTTGTGGGACGAGAGCCTGAGCGGCACGTACGATTTTACTCGTCCGGACTCGCCTGCGCCACAAGACCGCGAGCCGCCCGTTGGTAGTCTCGCAATTTCGCCCGATCAACACCTTGGCCTGCTGGCTCATTTCGATAACACCGTTGTGCCGACCATCGGCAAGAGTTTTCCGGAGATTAACAGCACGAGCGGCGCAAGGCCACGCTACGATGAAGGCGTGTTTGGACAAGGCCTGCAAGCCACTGGCGCGGTTGAAGTGACGTATCCCATCAGTGGCAATTTGGAATTGGACCGAGGATCGATTGCGGTGTGGGCAAAGCTACCGGTTGAGTACCCGCAGAATAGCACCAAGCGTAACTATTTATTTGCCGCGAGCGCCGACCCAGAAGAAGGCAATCTGTATCCGGATACCATGGCATTACGGCGCGAGCAAACAGAAAATGGTGCGGCATGGAATTTTTGGACGGTTGATGCTGCTGGTGTTGCTCATAACCTAACGGTTACTGACACACTTGCTCGTGATAGCTGGCATCATTTTGTTGTGACGTGGGCGCGTAATCCGGATCGCAAGGCGCTCTATATCGACGGCCAGCTGGTCGCGCAATCACATGACGTGAAGCTGCCCTCAAACGTGGGCGAGCGGCTTCAGCTTGGCCGGTTCATCGCTAATTATGGCGTTAGCGGTGCTACTTTCGATGAGCTGGCTGTATTTCACCGTGTGCTTAACGACCGTGAGATCAAGCGTTTGGCGGATCGGCAGGATATTTACGGGGCTGAAGCAGGACCGATTTCAACAGCGCGTGTGGTAACGGATCGGACCGTGATGCTTGACGCCAATGCAATCGATCAACAGGGTGGCATTGTTTCCGTACAGCTGCGCCGTGATGATGAGCCTTGGTCGGACCCGTTAAGTTACTACGACAACTATCGTTGGGCGATCAATGGTGATGAAGGACAGCATACCTTTGCTATCCGCTATCGCGACCGCGCCGACAATGAAACAGTTGTGACAACTACGCTTGAACTCAAGGCCCCACTTCAAGGTTCAGCCAGCGTTCGTTCCTACACCGACAGTGCCGCCGTGATTGGTTTGACTGTTGACGGATTGGTGGAGGATACCAACGGCTCAACCGAGCGTGAAGCATGGTTGGAGCAAAATGTCGAGCTGCAGCTCTCGATCAGGCCCGATTTTCGTGATGCGGTCTGGGAAACGTGGGCCGAGCGACGGGTGTGGAATTGGGAAACCGGCCAGAAGCGTGTGCTATATGTTCGCTTCCGCGACTCGGAAGGTCGAGTTACCGAAGCGCAAGCAGTTGGACCAGATGTAACCGCGCCATAATCTATTGACAGTTCATCAAGATAAACTCCCGCAATCAGCGCCTCAATGACGCGGTTGCGGGAGTTTTGTTCATAACCAACCTGAATCTGTTTGAAACGCGTGTGCCGTTTATGCGGTTGGCAGCAAAACAGTGAATGTCGCTCCCTGTCCCATCTGACTGTCAAGCCAGATTCGGCCTCCCATCAGCTGCACCAGTGGTCGCACAATCGCCAAGCCAAGTCCCGTTCCGCCTGCCTCAACTTTCAACTCGCTTTCAATGCGATAAAAACGCTCAAAAATCTTTTCCTGATCATCCGGCGCAATGCCGATGCCATCATCGGTAACAACAATCTGCACATATGATCGGCGAGCAGCCAGACCACTCCTACGATCTTCAGGAATATTCGTGCCCTTGACCACGCTGGCCGAGATTGTTACCTCGCCACCTTTGGGCGTGTATTTAAGTGCGTTGGAAAGTAGGTTGTCGAGCACTTGCTGGAGCCGTACAACATCGGCCACCACCTGTGGTACGTCTACGGGTACGTCCAGCTTCAGTTGGTGCTTGCGGGTTTCAAGCAGCGTCTGCTGATTGTTGACTGCCATGCTGATCGCGTCCAACACACCAACAGCTTGGAAATTCAACTCAACACTTCCCGATTCAATTTTGGTGATGTCGAGTAAGTCGTTGATAATGGCTGTCATGCGTTCAGCATTGGTCTTGATCGTGTCGAGGAGTTGCCGCTGCATCGGCGACAGCTCACCCATGGTGCCCATACCAAGCAGTTGAACATACCCCTTGATAACCGTCATCGGAGTGCGCAGCTCGTGGCTCACGGTGCCGATAAACTCAGTCTTCAACCGATCTGATTCAATTTCGCGGGTAATGTCACGCAGGATCGCGACGCCACCGAGTAACTCACCGCTTTCGGTAATAACAGGCCCAAGCGCCATATCAACCGAGCGCGGCCCGATACGGAACATTGTGCGGAACTGACGAGGCAGACCTTGGTCGTCGAGTGGCGCGTCGAGCAGTTCGCGTAGGGGCGCGCGCTCCGGGCCGGTGACTTTGAGCGAGCGCAGCAGCTCATGCACGTTGAGCATAAACAAATCTTCAATCGGCTGTTCCAAAATCTGGGCGCTCATCGGGTTGGCCAGCATCACACGACCTTCACCGTCGCATACAACCACGCCGTCCGCAATTGATTGGAGAATTGCTTGACTTTGACTACTTGCAGCACGCTCCGCCTGAACCATTGTGGCTAGCTTCGAAGCCTGCTCACTAATGTAGCGGTACAGATCGGCGTTACGCAGCGCAACCGCAACCTCGTTTGCGACAACCGTTAGCAAGCGCTGATGCTCGACCTTGAAGTAGCATGTTTCTGGATGCGACAGTGTTAGCACACCAAGCAGCTCATCCGAAGCTGTTAGTGGTACCGCTAACAACGCGCCGCTATGCTTATGATTGCTTGACGAACTCGGCACGATCCATCGCGGATCAACCGAAACATCGTCGATGAGTGCTGCTTGACCGTGTTGCGCTACCCATCCAGCAATTCCAGACCCAACCGGAAAGTGGCTAAGCTCGGTATTACTGCCACCAAGAGTTGCTCGGCGGACGAGTTGAGATGTTTCTGTGTCTAATAACATGACCGAGCCATGCGTCACGGCCATACGCTGCCCAAGTACATGCAGCAGCTCGTTCAACATTGTATCGACGTCGAGTGTGCTGCTGACAGCGCTGGAGCTGGCGAATAACAAATCAAGCCTGTCGCGCTCGGTGCGCAGTTCCTGAGTGCGGTCCTGAATACGCTGCTCAAGCTCGGCGTTGAAGCGAACGATCTGCTCGTACAAGCGCGCATTTTCCAGCGCAAGCGCTGCCTGACTGGCGAACGACTGAGCAACTGCGATCTGTTCGCTGGATAGTTGATCCTGCGCTCCCTGGACAACAATCACGCCAAGCCGGTCGTCACCCGCGATCATTGGCAGCGCCAGCAGCGGCACCAGGGGATCGACCCAGCCGCCATCCTGAGTTGAAGAAGGATCGGGAAGGAACCATGGCGTTGCACGCCGGAGCGCATCCGGCACCAAGCTTGTATCTTCAACCGAGTAACGAATTGCTTCAAGAGGTTGTGTATAACCCCAGGAGCGCGCATTGAACAGTTGATGCTCTGCCCGCAGCCAAATTGCACAGCGATCCGCGCTTAGCGCCTGCTGTAATTCCTGACCAATAGTGTTGACCAGATCGTGCAGCTGAAGGCTACCGCTCAATGCCTGTGAAAACGTATAGATACGATTGATGCGAAGCGCGACACGGTCGGCTTCTTCGGTGGCCACCGCAAGCTGCGTAGCCATAAACTCTGCTTCATCGATCTGTTGACGCAGCGCGCGCTCGATTTCTTGCCCAAACTGACGCGACAATACCCCGACCATCCATTCGGTCAGCGGTTCAAGCTCGGCCAGTATTTGCATGGTGGCCTGCGCATCATCTTCTTGAAGCGCAATATCCCACGCAAGCCGACGCAGCTGGAAGGGGATTTCAAGCAGATACGGTAATGTTTGATCGCTACGACCGCGCAGATTTGTGGCGTCTTTTAGGGCGCTTGAAAGGAGCGCATAATCGCCACGAGCCGCTGCAACAAGACCGGCATACGTTTGCACAAAGAACTTCGTGCGAAGCTCCGTAGTGCCCACGCGCTCGTCGCTAACGCCGCGCTCGCGGATTCGCCGTGCCCAGCGTGGGACAATAACGGCTTCTTGGGTTTCTAACCAGCTGGCTAAGCGCTCGCTCATAATTAAATATAGGTGTCCGTAGAAATCAGCTAATAAGGAATGCTACCAGTTGAAACGGTGGCATGTGGCGTTAGTTACTCGTCCGGCATTGTTTTAACGACAACAACCGTCACATCATCGATTGTTTTGCCAAACGCGTCCATAATCCGGTCCGCCAACTGTTGCGGCTGCAAACTCTCGTGCATTAATGGCGCGTCAACAAAGCGTGACGAAATGCCGTCGCTGTACAGGATAAATGTATCACCTTGATCGTACTGGGCATGATGCTCCATCAGCGAAGGCATACGATACCCGACAATGCCGTTCTTGGATAGCGGCTTGATGGTATGCTGGCTCACGACGTAGATGCCGATGTTGCCGACACCGACATAGCTTGCCTTACTTGCATCGAAATCTAGGCGTAGCAGACCAACTACAGCGCCGCGCGTCCCCATACAAGCTTGATGCGCCGCATTCATGATCATTTGCAGCGGTCGCTCTTGATTGGTATCGATTGCATCAAATGCACGTTTAGCCGCTTCAGCAGCAGCAATCCCACCACCCAATCCATCGATCACAGCAATGAGCGCCGTCGAGCCGCCGTTCCGAATAAGGTAACTATCGCCGGAAACAATTTGACCGGACTTAGGTCGTTCGGCCACGCCAATCTCGAGCTTCATCGCCGTCCTCGTGCTGGGGGAGAATTCCATTTCCACGCCTTGACCACAGTGCCGCGGCCCAATGTTGAGTCGATCTCGAAGGTGTCAGCAAGCCGCTTGACACCCGGTAAGCCGGCGCCAAGTGTTCCCGCCGTACTAAAGCCGTCTTCTAATGCTCGTGCGATATTGGGAATGCCCGGGCCGTCATCACGCGCCGTAATTAACAAGCCATGTCGCGCTCCGTCTTCAACCGAGAGCACCTGGAGGTCACCACTGCCGTCAGCGTGACGCAAGATATTGCGTGCCAGCTCCAAAATCATGATCTCAATTTTTGTGCGATCAATAGCGTTAAATCCGAGACTCGACGCAAGGTCACGCCCGTGTGCCATCGCGATGTACACATCGACTTCACGTTTAATTGGAAGCGGAGCGGTCATGACGTTCATGGTGGGACCCATTTCGCGAGAGTAGGCGCAGTATAGGCCAAAGTGCAGCAGTAAGTGGTCGTGCGTGGTGGTACTTTAGGGGTAATTTTTGAGGGCCATTTTCCATGCTTGTGTAGGCTGTCGTTTAGCCGAATAGGAAGGTCTTATCACTGCCGTGAAACGCAAAAACGTGTGTTTGGCGTAAGCGAGACTAGATGTTGTGTGGCCCTATGTGAGCTATAACACGCCCACTAGCCTCGCTGTAACGTCAATCAGGATTTATTTCACCATTGTATTGGTGTGAGCAAATCATTGTTGTTACGCGTCCGATTGCAGCTTCGTAAACGATACACCGTCGGAGGCAACGCAGGCGTAGATGTCGGGCGCATAGCCAATCTCGTGCTCGTAGATTTCCGCGACAGCGCCGCAAAAGCGCTCTACCGAGCCGGCTTCGACCAGGCTGACCGTACAGCCACCCCACCCGCCGCCGGTTAGACGTGAGCCATAAACACCAGGAACGGTATGAGCCGCGCTTACCAAAACCTCGATTGGATGCAGGCTAGCCTCAAAGTCGTCTCGATAACTGCGGTGCGCCTCGTCCATTAACGCGCCAAAGCCTTTGAGGTCGCCACGCCGCAGAACATCGGCACTTTGCAGCACGCGGGCATTCTCGGTGACGATATGTTTTGCACGCTTGTATACAACAGGCGGCAGCAGACTCGCGTGTTCTTCCAGCTGCTGCGGCGAAACGTCACGCAGCGCTTGGATCGAGGGCAGCACCGACTGCAGCAGACGTACCGCTTCTTCGCATTCCGCACGACGAGTGTTATAGCCGGAGGCGGCAAGCTCGCGCTTGACCTTGCTGTTGCAGACGACAAGCTGCGCGTCTGCCTGTAGTGGAATTGGCTGCGTGCTGTAATCACGGCAGTCGATCAGCAGGGCATGATTTTGCTTGCCAACGGCTGAGATCATTTGATCCATAATGCCCGAGTTGACATGGATGTAGTTATGCTCGGTCTGCTGTCCCGCTCGGGCAAGGCCAACGCGATCTAATTCGATTCCGGCCAAGGCCAATAGTGTCGCCCCCGATGCTATCTCCAGCGCTGCCGATGAAGACAAACCAGCTCCTTCGGGAACGTCACCGTCGATCAGCAGATCAGCACCGTAAAGTGTGTGTCCGGCACGCTGAAGGTAATCGGCCATGCCTGCAACATATGCTGCCCAACCCTTGACCTGATCGGGCTGGAGTTGATCAAGATCGATCTCAGCGCTAGCATCGTAGTGTACGGCGTGAATGCGTAGGCGACGATCATCGCGACGACGAGCAGCAATCCAAGCAGCCCGATCAATGGCAGCCGGCAACACAAAGCCGTCGTTGTAGTCGGTATGCTCTCCGATCAAATTGACGCGGCCCGGAGCGCGGGTCAGGTGGGTTGGGGCCGCGTTCCAAAGCTGGCTAAACTGTCGAGCCATTTGAACACGGCGATTGTCAAAACTATTCAAGGCCATAGGCTCCTCCATTGGAGTGAAATATGTTCGCGCATTAATTGCATGAGCTGTGCCGAAACGTCAAGTGGAG
>JASKZZ010000301.1 GCA_030147335.1 Herpetosiphonaceae bacterium
AAAACAGCTTTGCTTCGCCTCATTCTTAGGGAATTGCAAGGTAAGGGCAAAAGCCTTTTAGGTCTCCTTCAGGTTATCACACCAAACTATAGCTAAACAACGGAACTGCTGGTAAAGGAGCGAGGCGTATGAGTAGACGGGTTATCTTGCTGGTCGAAGACGATCCAATGTTGCAAACACTCCTAATTGAGATTTTGCACACGTCAAATTATTACGTCCTTGCTGCTGTCACTCCCAATGACGTCGTCAGGTTAACGGATCGATGCCGTCCAAATGTCGCTATCGTCTGCGGTGATAGCCGTGGCACTTTTGCCTCGGGCTGGCGTACTGCCCATGAGCTACGGGTGATCGATCCTAGCCTGCCGCTGGTCATGCTGACGACGAACAATCAACTACTTCGAGAAATTGGGCAAACAGCACGTGGTCAATGGTTTGCCGCCGGTTTGCTTAAGCCGTTTCGGATGGATGATCTGCTGACAACTGTCGAGCGAGTCGACAGACATCGACTCGCTGCTGATGTATAGCCTCTACGACGAACATAAGGAGAGAATTCACTATGAAATCCTGGTTTACGCTCTTTCGCTCACCGACACTTACTATCCGCGCGCACTACACCTGGCTGCTACTGCTGACTCTCGGCATCTGGACACTGGTGTACAGCAGTCTGCCAGCTCGTTTGGGTGAAGATGCCACGCGCTGGCCCATAGCGTTAATCATTATGCTCGTCTATGTCGGCTGCGTTGTTGTCCATGAGCTTGGACATCTGGTCGCAGCTTGGACCCTTCGCGTACCGATGCCAGCACTCAACGTCCATCCGATTGGAACGCTCGCCCGTCGTGGCCGTGAAGATGTCGGTCCGATCCGTACTTTAGCGGTTGCGGCGGCTGGTCCGCTCGCCAACCTGCTGCTCTGGTTTATATTGTCCCGCCTGGAAGTGACTCCAGCTACGACCCAAGCGGTTGTGCTTGATTTTGCACGATCGTTCACCTTTGTGCTTGCACTGATCAATCTGCTGCCAGGTTTGCCATTGGATGGCGGACGCATACTGCGCACAGCGGTATGGTACGGCAACAATTTCAACGCAGGCACACGGGTCGCAACGATCGGTGGATACGTTGTAGCGGTAGCAACCCTGCTGTATGGGCTTCGTACCATGACGAATAGCACGACCACACTGCGCGGCGTCTGGATTGTGTTGCTGGCCTGGCTCATTTATGCTGCCGGCACGACTCTGCTGCGCCGTCGAGCCATTGGTTCTTTGTTCAATCGCTTGACGGCTGCTGATGTGATGTCGCCGGCAACTCAGGTGGCAGCGCCAACTTTAACGCTGCGTGAACTTGTGGACGGTTGGCGCAGTAATACAGGCGAGAATCCAACACCGGTCGTTGTCAAGGGTCAGCTTGTGGGCTTGATCACGCGTAGTCTCGCAAGCAATGTACCGCAGGGCTATTGGCATAAACGCACGGTTGAAGAAACAATGCAGCCACTTGCCGAAATCGAGACAATCACACCTGACACATCACTTGCTGGGGTGCTACCAGTCCTCGATACGGACGAATTCAATCCATTACCGTTGATGGTTGTTCACGAAAACCGTCTAATGGGACTCATCGACCCCCGCGATGTTGTGCCGCTCCTTGATGTGCAAGACGTGATGGGCATGCAGCACGCTACCCCGGAAGCAAAACGGCGCATCCACAAGAAATCCCGTGCTGCCGTTCCCGAACACAACAGCGCGGCCTTGTAGCCTTACCTGAGAGTCGATCCAAGATGATCACAAAGAACCTTGTGGACGAAAGGAGTCAGCTATGACACGACCGCGACTATTGCTGATCGAAGATGACGCCGCGCTCCAGATACTTTTGTTTGATGTGTTAGGGCATGCAGGCTATGAGGTTTCAGTGGCGATGACTGATGATTATCTGTACATGGCGCACGAAATTCAACCGGCTATCCTGGTGCTCGGCTGTGACGCACATGGGAGGTTCGACCGAGGCTGGGACATTGCCGCGAACCTTCAACACATCGTCCCTCGTCCCACAATGATTTTGCTGTCCACCAATCCCGATGTGGTGCAGGAAGTGGGACAAACGCCGCGCGGTATGCACTTTTCGTGCGGGCTACGAAAGCCATTCGCGATTAACGATCTGCTACGCGACATCGCACGCTGTTGCCAATCGGCTGTTTTACAGATTGGCTAATGTAGAAGCGAAAGAAGACGCATATGGCTCAACGTATTGGTTTAGCAAAGCAGGGCCTGCTACTGTAGGGTGTTTACGTGTAAGGCTTGTAACTACTCCAATAAGTAATCATTTTGTTCGCTGGATGATGAAATGGTGCAGGCCTTGGGATAACGTCACTGCTTAATCAATCTTTTATAGATACAAAGGACGTAGGAATGGACCCATCCGCAACACCCGTGCCGGCTTCACCAATTCCCACTCCCGATGCGCAAACGGCCGTGCTGTCGCTGCAGGGGCTTATCAATGATTTTCTTGTGCGGCTGCCCTATATCGTCATCGCGCTCGTCGCACTGATCGTCTTTTACGTCCTGGCGAAAGCTGTGCGCGCGCTCGTGAAGCGCTTTGCCGAACGCAGTAAGCGCCACCGTAATCTCGGACTCGTACTGGGCCGCCTTGCACAATTCGCCATCATTCTGCTTGGTCTCCTTGTGGCGCTTGTGATAGCCCTCCCTGGTTTTACCCCCGGTCGTCTGGTTGAATTTCTTGGCCTTACGAGTGTCGCCATCGGCTTTGCCTTTCGTGATATTTTGCAAAACTTTTTGGCCGGCATTTTGATTCTGTTGACCGAGCCGTTTCGCATCGGCGACCAAATTGTGTTTAAGGACTTCGAGGGCACCGTTGAAGACATTCAGACACGGGCAACCATGATCAGAACCTACGATGGGCGGCGTGTGGTCATTCCCAACTCCGAGCTTTTCACCAACGCCGTGCTGGTCAACACGGCCTTCGAGCACCGTCGCCTTCAGTATGACGTCGGGATCGGCTTTGGCGATGATATTGATACGGCAAAGCGGCTTATGCTCGAAGCCATTCGAGGCGTGGATGGCGTGATGCAAGAACCAGCGCCGGATGCCTTAGTCATGGAGCTTGCCGAGTCCAGCGTTAATATCCGTGTACGCTGGTGGATCAATCCACCTAAACGTGCCGATGCCCTTGCTACTCAAGACAAAGTGATCAGCGCCATCAAACAGCAGCTCGTGGCTAACGGCATCGATCTGCCTTTCCCAACGAGACAAATTTTGTTTCACGACCAGACGGAAGACACCGACGGCGACCGGACTCGGCAGCGGGAAGGCTGGCCTGCGGGCGCTAAGAACGCGCCAAAGCCAAGGAGTATTGCTGGCGCATTACGTCAAATAACGCCTGATCGCTCGGTGATTCACCAACAAGACGGACATCACGAATCATCATTATGAATCCGACGTAGCGCGCGATCAACGCTGTCGGCGAGACCCGACACCTGATCGTGTTCGTCCTCGCTCCAATGCTGCTGCGCATTGCTCCAGCGAATGGCCGCAACCTGTTGATGAAGAGGAATGGCTCGTGCTGCATTTGGGACACGTTGCGCAAGGCCATTCAGGACGTGCAACAGCGTACGTGTCACATGGACATCGCCCTGCGCCTCGCGTCGAATTTGACTGAACGCGGCATCCACGTAGTCGGCCCACGTCGGCAGGTTGAGCAGAAGCTTGGTACGTCCATTAACTGCAAGATGCACATTCGGTGGAAATTGGCGTGAGGCAAGTCCGCCAAGCGCCGCGCCCAAGTGGTGCAGTACATACTCAGCAGTGGTTGGGTCGTTGATGCCGGGTGATAACGCCTTGAGGGCAATATCCACAAGTTGACGAATGCCAAACAACGGATCTTGGTGCAGTGAGCGCTCGTTATCAATCACCACCGCATTCTGAATTGTCTCGATAATGTGAGGCGGACAGCTATCGCTACCGATCACCTCAACCAACCTACTTCCACGGGCCACAAACTCGCCCACCTGTGGCCGCACCCAGACCCACTTCGCATCGTTAAGTGGAAGTTCGAGTAACGCTTGTTCATCCACATTTCGCACGAAACCAGTTACAGCAGAGTGGATCGGAAAGGTTGGGGTAGTCGCTATGGTCTCAGCAATGTCATCCGTAGGCAGTGGGTCGTTCGTCATCTCAGTTGAATGCGACGGGTACAGCGACTCCACTTGCTCGACGACCTCTTCACGAATATGATCGATAATGACCGAAACCTGGAGCGACTGGGAGGTATGGTGGATGAAGTAGATCAGCAGACCCAAACAAAGTAACGCAAAGCCAACCGCAACCGTTACTGACATAGCCGGCACAAACGGATCGCCTTGATCGGCACTACGCACTGTGCGTAGAACCAGCAAAGCATAGATAAACGTCGCTATGTAGGAGCCTAAAACGAGTTGGTTGACGCGACTCGCCGTGAACGTACGGAGCACGCGGGGAGAAAGCTGCGTGGCGGCCTGCTGCAAGGCGATAATTGTTAGCGAGAAGGAAATCGAGATGACAGAGATCAACGAGCCGGCGATCGTTGAAAGCAGCGAACGAGCCGCATCCGCTGTTCCACTAAAAAGCCACGGGATCACCGTGCTTTGCCGTTGTGCCAACCGAACATCGGCCTCAATCAATATCGACGACAACACCACCGCAAGTACGACCAGAATACTTGGCAGAAACCATAGGCTACTCCGTATGTTTTCCCACAGATTTTGCAGGTTTGGTCGCATCACCCTCCTTGGTTAATGC
Source organism: Herpetosiphonaceae bacterium (assembly GCA_030147335.1). GTDB lineage: Bacteria > Chloroflexota > Chloroflexia > Chloroflexales > Kallotenuaceae > LB3-1. Next base: position 4,784 of record JASKZZ010000301.1, read on the forward strand.
ACACGTTGTTCATATCCCATGACGTTCATCAACGCGCTCGGTGATGCCACGTCCGTCCGCTTGATAACGGTAAAACTTCCGTCAGTTTCCAACACGGCCGCCTCGACCATATCAAGAGCGGCGATGCCTTGTTGCCGTACCGCTGCAAGCACCTCGGATTCCACAACCCGCTCTGCCCGCAGCGCACCGTGTACCAGTTCTCCCTTAAACACAAGCAGACGTGGTTCGGACTTGACCAAGGAACTGACCATTTGCGAACGCACCGAAAGCCAAGCGATGACATATTGCATACTAATCAGCACACAAAATGCCACGAGGCCTTCAACCAGTGCAACATCTCGTGAAAGCAAAATCGTTGCCAATGTTGAGCCAAGCGCGACGGTTACCACAAAGTCGAAGGCGTTCATTTTTGACAAGGTGCGCTTCCCAGACACACGCAGGGCAGACACTAATGCGAGGTAAGCTAGAACACCTACAATGATCGTGCGGATAATCCCGGACCAGTCTTGAAAAAACAGTTGATCCCAGCTCATTGTGTCATTGTCCCTCCTAATTTCTTGTAGTTCAAGATGGAATGGAGCATGGTACGGGCCAACCATTTTTTGAGGATGTGATTTGGTTAGTAAATTTTGATTATCGGCACTAATAACATTCACGCAATAACGACAGTTCCGCCCGTATCTTGAGTAGACGTCACTTCAAGATATAGCACAAATGGACGCCACAGGTTTGTTCCCTCGCACCAAATCACGACTGCTATACTGTATTGCCCTTCAGCTATGTTCAAAGGAGATGCCATGCTTGCATCGCAACCGTACCGCCCATTGCTCTTCTTACTGCTTGTCTTATTCCTCGTTTTTGCCGTTGATGCACGTTCAACATACGCCACCTCCATTGTTGGTAATGGCACAGCCGCGAGTTGCACTGAGGCTGCGTTCAAAGCAGCGGTGCAGAACGGCGGCACGATTACCTTCAATTGTGGTGGAGCGGCGACGATCATTGTCAGCGACGATGTGCGTATCACCAAAGACACGGTTGTCGATGGCGGTGGAACTCAGCAAGGCGGGTTGATCACGTTGAGTGGGGGAAACAGTACGCGCGTCTTGATTTCCAGTGACCAAGCCGCGCTTACCGTGCGTAACCTCACCATCCGTGACGGCAAGGAAGGTGGCGTGGATGGACGGGGTGGCGCAATTCGTGGTTGCTGGCGCTGCCCCATCACCGTCGTCAACAGCCGTTTCGAGCATAACGACGGGACCGCAGGTTTTCAGGAGGGTGGAGGCGGCGCGATCTTTGTTCATGCAAGCACACTCGCGGTACAGGATAGCGCATTCGTCGACAATCGTGGTGTCAACGGCGGTGCGATCAATAACCTGTTGAGCAACCTGAGCGTTGTCAACTCAACGTTTATCAACAACGATGCGACGCCAGGTGGACCATCGCGCCAGGGCTATGGAGGAGCAATTTACACTGACGGCGCAAGCGAGTACACCAATGACCCTGTCGGTGGAATGATTGTGATCCGCAACAGCACATTCTCAGGCAATCGCGGCGCGGGACAGGGCGGCGCAATCTTTAGCTTCGTGTATTCACAGGATGT
>JASKZZ010000330.1 GCA_030147335.1 Herpetosiphonaceae bacterium
GGGCATTATGTGGATGACGGTTACCCAGACGGGCAATCCTGCGCATGGTTCGCGTCCCTGGGATGGCGCTAATCCGATCATTCCAATTACCGAGGGTGTTAACCAACTGCTTGCTCGTTATCCCGTACCCCAAGAGGCGGTCTGGCGCACAACAATCACGCCGTCGGCGTTACACAGTGGCGACGCCCATAATCGCGTTCCGGTTGATGCCCAGCTCAAGCTCGACATTCGGCGCGTTCCCGACGACGATACCGATACGATAGCGAGTTTTGTGAGCGAGTGTTTTCCTGAGGCAGATATTCATGCGACACATTGCGGCAGCACGCTTAACACATCAGCCGATAATGCAGAGGTAGCCAAGCTGCTGCGCGCAACCGAGGCTGTGCTAGGGCGACCTGCCCCATTTCGTGATGAACATTTTGGTTCGGATGCTCGTTTTTATAGTGAGGTCGATGTTCCGGCAGTTTGCTTTGGTCCTGAAGGTGCCGGGCTGCACTCGCACGAGGAGTGGGTCAGTATCGACAGCCTCGAAACTGTGTATCATGTGTTGTACAAGCTAGCCAAGATGTACTGACCCGGGAACAAAGAGCAAAGAAGTTGGGATTGCTCTTTGTTCCCAACGCTGTTTCAACTATCACCTTCAACTGGTCACGGCGCGTCGGCTCGAATTATTGCGAACGTGCCTTGGGCAAGTGCAACTAATTCGCCGGATTCGTCGCGAACCTCTGCTGTTACGACGGCTAGTCGTCGGCGCTTACTGATCACGGTGGCGGTAGCGGTGGTTTTACCACGAATAACCGGCGCGAGGTAATTTAACTTTAGCTCCGCTGTTGTACAACGCTGGCCCGGTTCCAGCAGCGTGTGAACCGCCGCGCCCATTGCTGAGTCGGCTAGAGTGAACACAACGCCGCCATGTGCCACTCGGCCTGGATTGTAATACGACTCGTCGATTGAGATGGTGCAGCTTGTTCGTCCCGGTGCTCGTTCGACATAATGTAATCCAAGTTGCCAGCCAAATGGCCCTGTGTGCGGGTCGCAGTCGGCATAACGTTCCAATGTAGCTACTGCTTGTGCGCGTACTCCATCCGGCAATGCATCAAGGATTGCTTGTATGCGCTCGGCTTCCCTTATTGTAGACATAGTGTTTCCTGCTCTAAAAACATGATAGCTCCGACAGTGTTAATCTGCCGGAGCTATCAGTCTACTCGATTTGAAGCAAGAGAATGCTGCTATTGACCGCTCAGTGCTCGTTCCATATTCAGTCGCCCATTACTCCAATACGTGCCTGTGCCACTAATTGGATCGGCGCTTCGCTCTAACCGAGCGCGAATCTGCTGATTGGTCAGGCCCTGGCTCGCTAACAACCCCGCGGCACCTGCAGTATGTGGTGTGGCCATACTCGTGCCGCTTAGGGTCGCATAACGACCATTCAAATACGTTGAATAAATGCTTGTGCCGGGCGCGACAATGTCTACCCAATTTCCATACTCAGAATACGATGCAAGGCTATCGTTTTTGTCGGTCGCACCCACCGCAATGCAGTTGTTGTAGTAGGCAGGGTACATAATTGGATTACCCCTCTGCCCCTCATTTCCAGCGGCACAGGTTACGACAACTCCTTTGCTCCACGCATAATCAACGGCGTCTTTCATAGCAGGTGCATATGATTCGCTGCCGTCACCTGCAATTCCCAAACTGAGGTTAATGACTTTGGCTCCGTGTTCAACCGCGTGCAAAATCCCACGCGTTACACTGCGCGTATCACCAGACCCGTAAGCATCCAGTACGCGTACCGGCAACAGCTTACAATTCGGACATATTCCGGCTACACCAGCCCCATTATTGGTTATCGCGCCAACAATACCTGCGACGTGCGTTCCATGACCATTGGTGTCGTTTGGTTCTGAATCTTCGAGTTCGTACACATAATTTTCACCTACAAAATCATACCCGCCAGGTACAATCTTGCCGGCAAATTCGGGATGATCGAGTTGGATTCCGCTGTCCACAATTGCGACAACCACATCACTCGATCCTTGTGTGTAACCCCATCCTCGGAAAGCGTTAATTTTTGTCAGACCATACTGTGAACTAAGATATGTATCGTTTGGTGTGAATGAAGCAGCAATACCAGAACCGGATATCTGGGGTAAGTAGATAGGATGGGTGCCATCCCCGTTACTGCTGAAAATGTAATTCGGCTGAACATACTCGATGTTCGGGTTATGCTCAAGTGCCGCAAGCACATGTGTCTCTGCTTGACGGTTATTGCCGTGGCCAAGCGCGGGGAACTCCACAACGTCGATGTTGAGCGCGTCAATGCGATTGATGGATTTTCCACCGACGCCATCAATTGCTGCTTTGCGATGCGCCTGTGATGCGCCCGGCCTAAATTTGATAAGATACTCACCCGCAACTGTCTGTGCGCCTACAGCAGACCTTGTTTGCGGCATTGCTTGTATCACGCCGGTTAGTGTAAGCGCAGCCAGTAGCGCGCCGAAAAGTAGAATATGTCGTTTCACGCTTCTCCTGTGTGTCGATATCGATGAATACCAACGGGTGCAATGTTTATGAACGCATCTGTTTCTTATACTTAATGAACGATGCAGCAGCCATAGCGATACGGCATAACAGTAGTATGGAGGCAACTATCACTCATTACGGCGGTAGAGTTCGGGGACCACGGTGATTGTGTAGTATCCCATACATAAGCGTGAAATGGATGATAAAAAGATGACAAAACGGCATAGGCCAGTTGGCGTCATCAGCGTAGGTCCATTCAAGGTATGATACGATTAGCCGTGAACGGCTCATGTTGCGAAAGGAGCGCCGAGATTATGACGGTTGGACGAGCGACGGCGGTAGCGCCGGCTAATATTGCTTTTGTTAAATACTGGGGCGTGCAAGATGCCGAGTTGACGCTGCCTTACAATGAGTCGATCTCAATGAATCTCGACCGCTGCTTTACAACAACAACGGTGCATTTTGATTCTCGGCTCAATGCCGATGAAGTTGTGCTTAAGCTGCATGGTCAAGATGAGCAGACCGCAACTGGTCGCACGCATGATCGTGTTGTTGCACAGCTTGATCGTGTGCGCGCGCTCGCCGATGTGCAAACGCGAGCTGTTGTCCGTTCGGCTAATAATTTTCCTTCAGACGCCGGTATTGCATCTTCCGCCGCTGCGTTTGCCGCGCTAACTACCGCAAGCGTCGCAGCGCTTGGCCTAGAGCTATCGGAGCAGGAGCTTTCGGTGCTGACGCGACGATCCGGCTCAGGCTCGGCCTGCCGCTCGATCCCGACCGGCTTTGCTTACTGGCGTAATGATGGTACCGATGCCGGCTCGTTTGCTACCTCGGTCGCCCCGCCTGAGCATTGGCCGCTCGCGGATGTTGTCGCTGTTGTTGATCCAGGCGTTAAAAGTGTAACTTCTGCCGATAATCATCGTTTAGTTGCAACAAGCCCTTATTTTTCGGTACGTTTGCAAGAAGTTGGTGGCAGAATCGAACAAAGCCTTACCGCTATTCGTGACCGCGACCTTGGTCAGCTTGGAGCAGTTTGTGAAAGCGACGCGGTATCAATGCATGTGGTTGCGATGACTGCGCAGCCGCCTACGTTTTATTGGAACGCAGGGACCATGGTGGTGATTCATGCACTTCGTCGTTGGCGTAATGAAGGATTATTTAGCTATTTCACTATTGATGCCGGGCCAAATGTTCATGTAATTTGCGCGGCCTGTGACGTGACAGAAATTCAACAACGTCTGGATGCGCTGCCCGAAGTGCAATGGACAATCGCAAATAGCGCCGGTCCAGGTGTCAGGGTGATTGAAGATTAAGTGGATTACATAGTTTGGAAACTACACAGATGTATTCACCGCACTACCTGACCTTTGTTGAACGCTTCAATCGTGGTGAATATCGCGCTTGTGTCGAGCCGCTTGAAGAGCTGTGGTTTGTGCAGCGCGACGATTTTCACAAGGGCTTGATCCGGCTTGTCGTCGGCTTGAATCAAATTAAGCTTGGTCTTGAAAGTGGCCCACGATTTCTGCTTACCACAGGTAGTGAATTGCTGCTGCCGTATGCGCCGCGTCACGCCGGGATTGACATTGTTGCATTGCGCGATTTTATGGCTCAACAGGAGGCTTTGATTGGATCCAACCTTGATGTGCCCGTTCAATCATTTGTGATCCAATTGGACCCTCCGCCAACCGAACAGGGTGATGGCGAACTATTCGGTAGTGAGGAGCAATAGCAATGTTTCGAGTGGCAATTCTTACGGTCAGCGATCGCGGGTCTCAGGGTCTGCGCGACGATCTGAGCGGCCAGGTGATTCGTGATCTGATAGCTG
>JASKZZ010000348.1 GCA_030147335.1 Herpetosiphonaceae bacterium
TTCACGCGTGAACTTATGCGCTTTGAAGAGCGGCTGCACAACGCGTTGAGTGAACGGGAAGCGCAGTACCGCGCGATCTCCAACTTAACAGCCGATTACGTTTATGCCTTGGATGTTGGTGTCGACCACACAGTGACAGCGCGATGGGTCACAGACGCTTTTACGCGGATCACAGGCTATACGTCTGCCGAGCTTGATGCTATTGGTGGATGGTCGGCGCTTGTTCTTCCCGAAGACAGCAGCATCGTACAGGGACGGGCGGCCCGCGTTTTTGCCGGTCAACAGGATACCAGCGAGTTTCGGATCATGACCAAGACCAACGAGGTACGCTGGCTGCGCGATTATGCACATCCCGAATGGGATACTATAGAAAATCGTGTTGTAAGCATTTTGGGAGCTGCGCAAGACATCACTGCTCGTAAGGTAGCCGAAGAAGAACGCTTCATGATCGAGCGAAAGTTGCTAGACACGCAAAAGCTGGAAAGCCTGGGAGTATTGGCTGGCGGTATTGCCCACGACTTTAACAACTTACTGGTAACAATTGTTGGCAACGCTGGTCTAGCACTACTGGATTTGTCGGCGGACTCGCCGGCGATTGAAAGTTTGCATCATATTGAAATCGCGGCACAGCGTGCGGCGGATCTTACTCGACAATTGTTGGCGTATGCCGGAAAAGGAAAGATCGTTGTTCAGCCGGTAAACATCAACACATTGGTCACGGAAATGATCCAGCTGCTTCAGGCCGCTATTGCTAAAAATGTTGTGTTGCGCCTTAATCTCGCGCCGACCCTGCCCGTAATCGAAGCTGATGCAACGCAGATGCGTCAGATCATTATGAATTTAGTCATCAATGCCGCAGAAGCAGTTGGAACTCGTAGCGGAATTGTTTCGTTGACAACCGGCGTGCAGTGGGCTGATGCCACCTACCTGGCCGACATCTCGCAGGCTTCGCCGCTAGCCGAAGGTAATTATGTCTACCTTGAAGTAGCCGACACCGGCAGCGGCATGGATGCGCAAACTCAGTCACGCATATTCGAGCCATTTTTTACCACAAAGTTTACCGGTCGTGGCCTTGGGCTGTCGGCAGTCCTCGGCATTGTCCGAGGACATCATGGCGCGCTTAAGCTGTACAGTGAGGTTGGCCAGGGTTCGACGTTCAAGGTGTTGTTTCCAAGTGCCGAGACAACGTCGGCAGCCCAACATGCGGTTATTGAAACTGCGAGTACCTGGCGCGGACATGGAACTATTCTGGTCGTTGACGACGAGGCTGAGGTTCGGGCAACAGTGATGCGGATGCTTGAGCGGTGGGGCTTTGTTGTGCTTGCCGCTGAGGATGGTCGCAACGCCCTGGACATGGTTGCCGCACACGATAGCGAAATTGTGTGCGTGATCTTGGATCTGACCATGCCTCATCTAGGCGGCGCCGACACATATCGTCAGCTGCGGCGTATCAATCCCAAAATACGCGTCATCGTCATGAGCGGATATAACGAGCAAGAAGTATCAAGTTTATTTGCGGGCAAAGGAGTCGGTGACTTTTTGCAAAAGCCGTTTACGCCCACCGAGCTCCAAGTGAAGCTTAAGCGGCTGCTTGACTCATAGGACTAGACGCACTGTTCGTGTCGTTATGCAACCGACAGACGCTTACGGGCGCTCACTAGGCCTTACGCTTATCTCGCATTAACGCAGTAACGAAGCATAAATTGGATTAAGTCCCGATTTGTTTTAGTACCATCTGTCGGTGTGTTTAGCCTTTCACGCGTGTTATCATTCCGCCACTAACCACGACGGGTCTGACCTCGCACATTCTGATTGTCACTGACAGTACACGTTTGTTGTTCCGCTAGCAACCCACGATTCCAAAGATCTGAAGGGCGTACTCCCATGAACACTGGCTTGTCTGCTCTTACGTTTGATCTGCAGCGCCTGGAAGCCTTGCGGCGCTTAAGGCTGCTGGATAGTGCACCGGAAGCAACGTTCGACCGCTTTACGCGACTTGCCGCGCGGCTGCTCCAAGCACCGATTGCGCTGATATCACTGGTTGAAGCCGACCGCGTGTTTTTCAAAAGTGCGCTTGGCCTACCAGAGCCGTGGGCATCCAGCCGCCAAACACCGTTATCGCACGCGTTTTGTCAACATACACTTGGCTCCCACGAACCACTTGTCATCGGAGACGCTCGTAATCATCCGCTCGTGTGCGATAGCCTGGCTATTCCTGAGTTGGGCATAGTCTCCTACGTCGGCATCCCGTTGATTACCTCCGAGAATCATCAACTTGGCACTCTTTGCGTTATGGATCAGCAGTGCCGCAAGTGGGCAGAAGCCGACGTTGCGCTGCTGCAAGACCTGGCAGGATCAGTTGTCACCGAAATTGAGCTTCGCAACAGTATTCATCAACACGAGACCGCCCGACGCGCGTTTCAACAGGAGCAATATCTTAATACCGCGTTACTGGATACTGCGAACGCATATGTACTCGTTGTTGATCAGGCCGGCCGCGTGGTTCGGCTGAGCCGGGCTTGTAAACGGATGCTTGGGTATAAGCCCATGGAACGACGGGACCTTCACGTGTGGGAGCTTGGGCTACAGCCGGAGGAATCCGCGTACACACAGCTGCTGTTTATGGAACAGCGCTTTCACGACATCCCAGCCGCGTTTCAACATACTGCCATCGCGCACGATGGCACTCATCATCAGATTGCTTGGTCAACAACCACGCTGTACGACGTGAGCGGCCAGCCCAATTATGTGCTCGCCATCGGCATCGACATCACCGATCGCGCCGAGGCTGAGACTATGGTGCAGCATCAACGAGATTTCGCGCTGCAAGTGCTGAACACAATGGGCCAAGGTCTGACCGTCACCAGCATAGATCAGGTCTTCGAGTATGTTAATCCGGCGTTTGCGCGGATGCTTGGCTATACAACGGAAGCGCTGATTGGGCGTTCTGGTCAGGAGCTTACCTTTCGGGAGGAACACAAAGCTCTATCCGCGCACGACCACCAAATACCAGAGCAGCTTGCAACGGTTGAAACAACGCTGACACACTCCGACGGCCATCATGTCGACGCATTGGTGACGCGCGTGCCTCGGATGCGCGACGGCTCCGTGATCGGTTCCATTACCGTTGTCAGCAACCTCACCGAACGACGGCGTGCAGAAGCGGCGCTGCGCGAAAGTGAAAGCAGGTTTCGTAGCGCATTTTCGCGGTCACCGATCGGCATCGCATTGGTAGCACCTGATGGACGATGGCTTCAAGTTAATCAGCGACTATGCGATATTGTCGGCTACTCGGAACAAGAGCTTCTAGCAACATCATTTCAAGCAATTACATACAGCGACGACCTGAGTACCGATCTTGAGTATGTCCGGCAAATACTTGCGGGCGAGCGAGACGTGTACGAGATGGAAAAGCGCTATGTTCACAAGCATGGCCATCTCGTATGGGCATTACTAAGCGTTGCATTGGTGCGCGACTCATCCAATCAACCGTTGTATTTCATATCACAAATCCAGGACATCTCAGAGCGCAAAGCAACGATTACAGCATTACATACCGCCCATCAGCGGCTCAACACGACGCTTGAAAGTATAACGGATGCATTTTTTGCCGTTGACCATGATTGGCAGCTCACCTACCTGAACCGTCAGGCCGAACACTTGTTGGGCCGTCCCGATCGTATTTTGCTGGGACGGCCAATATGGGAAGGTTTTTCGCACGCGGTTGGAAACGTTTTGTACAACGAATTGCAGGGCGTGATCACTCAAGGTGGCCAGGCGAAATTCGAGATTTATGACGAACCGCGAAATCGTTGGCTTGATGTGCGCGCGTATCCCTCGCCGGATGGCATATCGGTATATTTGCACGATATTACCGAACGTAAACAAGCAGACAGCGCTTTACAGCGGCTGGCGGAACAGCGGCGAACGCTGCTTGATGTGTCGCATGTGATGTTCGCGACGCTAGCCGTTGACACCATTCCTGAGCGCGCCGTTCAATCGTTGCGAGCACTGCTGCACTACGACACCTTTGGGCTGTACATGCTCGACGAGGCTGCAGGATTGCTTCGTCCGTTCGGCGATGTGGAAAGTGATCGGAGTTGGCTACAGCGCGAACGATGGCCGCTTCCAGTTGATGGGAGTATCAGTGGCAGTGTGGCACGAGCAGGAGTAGCAGAGCTGGCTAACAACGCGCATCGCGATCCGCGCTCCTGGTATCCCGAAGCCATCACACCTGTAAGTGAGCACTTGTTGAGCATGCCGATCAAGACAAAAGAGCGCACCTTTGGCGTGGCTAATATAAGCCGGGCCTATCCTCCGTTTACCAGCGATGAGTTTGAGCTTGCGCAACTATTCGTGAGCTACCTTGCCTCAGCGCTGGAAAACGCGCAGTTGTACGCCACAAAGCAACGTCAAGCACAGGAACTGACTTTGCTGGATCAGGTACGTACGGCGCTTGCACGCGAGATTGACCTTCTTAGCTTATTTCGTGTTGTGGTTGAATCAATCACCGAATCGTTCGGCTACACTTTGGTTAGCCTGTACCTGCTTCAAGAGCAAACGCTGGTGCTGCAACACCAGGTCGGTTATACCTCGGTGCTTGAGCGCGTGCCGCTGGGAACCGGTGTCATGAGTCGTGTGGTTGAAAACGCGGAAGCGGTGCTGCTGGAAGATGTCAGCATCGACCCTGAGTTTTTAGAAGCAATGGACGGCATTATTTCCGAAGTCAGTGTTCCATTGGTCGATCAGGGCCGTGTTGTAGGAACGCTCAATGTTGAAAGTGCTCAAGGTCAACGGCTAGGCGTATCGGATCTGCGGCTGGTGCAGGCGATTGCCGAGCATGTTAACGTCGCTATTGGCCGAGCGCGATTGTACACTGCCGTCCGAGAACGCGAGCAGCAATATCGTTCTGTGGTTGACCATGTCAAGGAGGTTATTTTCCAAACCGACCGAGCAGGAAATTGGACGTTTCTAAATCCAGCCTGGACAGAAATAACGGGGTTTGCGGTTGATGAAACTCTTGGCCATGAGTTTTCCACGTTTGTTTATCCCGACGACCGACAGCGCGCTGTTGAGATATTCACCCTGCTACTGAATTGCCGGCAGAATGATTGCCGGTTGGAGCTACGCTATTTGACTAAAGCCGGCGGCATTCGCTGGATCGAGCTATATGCCCGTGCCACCTTCGATAATGGTGCCGCAGCAGGTATGGCGGGAACGTTGAACGATGTGACCGAGCGACATCAAGCCGAGGAAGCGATCCGTCAAGCAAATAATCAGCTCGAACGACGGGTTGACGAGCGGACACGTGAGCTATCGGTTGCCAATGAGCGGTTGCACGTCGAGCTTACCGAGCGGCAGCGGGCGGAAGAGGCGCTTGATGTGCGCCTGCGGCATGAAGCAGAAATTGCGGCTTGTTCACAAGCCTTGCTGGCAGGATCGCCATCGCTCGCAATACCACAAGCATTACAGCATTTGCTTGCCGCTTCCGAGGTTAGCCGCGTGTACATCTTTGAAAACTTTGTTGATCCGCACGATGGTCTTTGCAGCCGCCAAACCTACGAAGCTTGCGCGCCAGGCGTTCCCCCTGAGATAGAGAATCCCGACCTACAGCATCTGCCTTATGCCGACGTACTACCGCGCTGGCGGGATCAGTTAGCGCAAAATGGACTCATTCATGGACTGGTAGAAACATTCCCAGCAGCAGAACGGGAAATCCTTGAACCGCAAGGTATTCGCGCAATCCTGGTGTTGCCAATCTGGGTTGGACAGGAATGGTACGGCTTTATCGGCTTCGACGACACGTTAACAAGCAGGCTCTGGAGCGACGAGGACGTTCGGCTGCTGCGAACTGCCGCCGATATGATTGGCGTGTACCTTGAGCGTTGCCGCGCCGAGGATGCCCTACGGGAAAGCGAAGAACGATTCCGTCAGGTGGCAGAGCATGTTAACGAGGTATTCTGGATTCTGGATGTCAAGAACGCACAGCTGCTCTATACCAGCCCAGCCTATGAAACAATTTGGGGCAGATCGTGTTCCGAGTTGTATAAGTCACCGTTGAGCTTAGTGGATACGGTGATTGCCGAAGATCAAGCACAGTTTCGGCACAACATCCAGCGCCAGTTAATGGGCGAGACTACCGAGGAAGAATATCGCATTCGGCGTCCTGATGGCTCAATCCGCTGGATCAGTCACCGCAGCTTTCCTATTCATGACGACCACAATCAAGTGTATCGCGTTGTTGGCGTTGCGCGTGACGCGACGTTGAGAAAGCAAACCGAAGAGTCAATCCGGCAGGCAGAGCAGCGCTACCGCGAGCTATTCGAGGACGCCCCGGCCATGTACGTGGTTACCGATGCAGCCACCGTCGGCCCGATCATTACTGACTGTAATGAGCAATTTCTCACCACGCTCGGCTATTCGCGGGCCGAAGTTATCAACCGGCCAATCACTGACTTCTACTCCAACGATTCACAAGTCGCCTTTCAACGTGGCGCGTATCAAAACGTATTGAAGGGCGAGTCGGTCGTGCAAGAACGGGAACTTGTAGCGCGCGACGGACGGCAGATCGCGTCACTGCTTCATGCACGCCCGGAGCTTGACGTGAACCATAATGTTCGCGGCACGCGGGCAATGTATATTGATATTACCGAACGCAACCGCATGGAAGCTATCCTGCGTGACAAGGAAGCGGTTGAAGAAGCTAATCGAGCAAAGAGTACATTCCTTGCCAACATGAGCCACGAGTTACGCACGCCGCTTACCGCTATTATCGGCTATAGCGAGTTGATAGCGGAAGCCCTCCCCGGTGCGCCGATTGAGCAGATCGGACGCGATCTGCAACGTATCCATAGCGCGGGTACTCATTTACTAAGTCTGATCAACGATATTTTGGATGTGTCAAAAATCGAAGCCGGCAGAATGGAAATGGTGCTTGAACCAATCCATGTTGGGCAGCTGCTTGATGATGTAGTGTACACAGTGCAGCCATTGATTCAGCAGCAGCAAAACGAACTTGTGGTACAGAATACGCTCACCCAGCAGATCATCACCAGTGATCTCACCCGTGTCCGTCAAATCATGATCAACCTGCTCAGTAATGCAGCAAAATTTACTGATCGAGGACGCGTTACGCTGCTGGTTACCGAAGACAAAGCTACAGATGTTCCAATGATTCGTTTCGCTGTGCAGGACACCGGTATTGGGCTGACACAAGAACAGATCGGCCGATTATTCCAAGCATTTACCCAGGCAGATAGCTCCATTACGCGTCGCTATGGCGGTACCGGCTTAGGACTCGCACTGTGTCGTCGTCTAAGTATCCTGCTTGGCGGAAACATCGAGGTTGAAAGTACGCCTGATGTTGGCTCAACCTTTACCGTTTCCTTGCCGCGACATGGCGCGGCACAAGAGCCAATGGGGTAGATAAATAATGAGTACGCGAGGTGCTGATCTTCAAACCGTTTACGCAGCCGACCAACAAATGAATAAACACAACACACGAGCAGCATACAACTGCTCGTGTGTTGTTGGAACCTAGAAGTTAATCACGTGCAATACAAACTAGGAACTAGAACCGGCAAGCAATCGTCTGTACGCTAGAAGAACATCACCGGCAACCAGGAGCAAAAACTCATGATAGTACGCGTACTTTTGGTGATTGTCCTGCTCACCACATTAACAAGCTGCACGGGTTTACGCAGTGGTACACGTTCGGATGATCCACCAGCCTCGTCTGTGTCTATACTTCCGAACGAGCCTAGCACAATTGTCGGCACAATTACGCGAGCGCAGGATGATTCGGTTCTGGTAGAAGAACGGCC
>JASKZZ010000205.1 GCA_030147335.1 Herpetosiphonaceae bacterium
GCGCCTTCCAGCTTTTGGAGCCACGCGTCCTGATCTTCCAACTGCGAGCCGACCATTGCGTGATACAGCACCAGGCGGTGCGGCGTGCCCATCATCGTCTGGGCAACCTCGCCGATCTCATCGGGCAACAGGCCGAATCGGTCGCCGCCGGAACACTTCGCGTACTCGCGCGCCCGAACACCGATTTGCATCGGAGCCGTGCAAGCACGATACGCATCCCACTCATCCAGATCGTCGAGCACCGGCACGACGTTGGCATTACCGGCCAGGCGCAGCTTAAGCACTGCGCTGATGTAATCGTCTTCTTTGGAGCCGTTGCAAAAAACGTAGCGGTCCGACGGAAGCGTACCACGTCGCCATAGGTCGGTAGCGATCCGCGCGTCGGCAACGGACGAAGTCTCATAGTGTGCTCCCGCGTCGATTGCGGTTCGCACAACTTCTTCACTGAAATTAGCTTTTGTCGCGTATGCATAGACGAACTCGCCAGCGTAGCCGGTGGCGTGCAGCGCTTGGGCCGCGGCGTACTGCATTTGATTAATCTGCTCAGTAATGAGCGGACAATACGCAATCTCTAGTGGAGCACCATGCTCTGACACCAGAGCCTCCAAATCCACATTGGCGAACATTAGCTTGCCGTCACGGCGGCTAATGAAATCGTTCAGCGACCCGTTGTCACCAATTCCATAGCGGGCACGAAGGTAATCACGAAAAGTCTGCTCCAATTCGAATAGATCCTCCCATTGCAAAACAATTCAAACGACATCAAAAAAAGGCATCGAAAGAACCGCTTCGCAAGGAAGCGCTACACGTCACACATTTTTGGGCAGAAAAATACCCCGTTGCCAGGCGGCAAGGGGTTAAGAGGTTCGTTGCTAGCTAACGCTAGGCGAGCGCTCGACCCTGGCACTGGCGAATGTGTAGAACGCGCAGATTAGCAAAGCGGTTCGTTGTACAGCAAACGTCCATAACACCTAAGGGAACGCCCGACTCGGATTGGACCAGACCGCGGTTGTGCGGTATTCCATCAAAAGAACTGGTCATCACGGGCAAGCGCCACGTTGCGGGACCTTCCCGGCACTCGTGACCGCTGCGCCGAACGGGCTCGAATAACAGTGCGATTTATTCAATCGCGAATGTAGATTGTACCTCGTTTTAACCGATTGTCAAGCGGCATATGCGCTATATTGGCTAAACATATGTAGCCATCCCGGACATTCGATGTAGGACCACCACTACTTTATTTGTTGTGTCAATTGCTGACGCATGCAAATGGTACACTGAACAAGAGCGGCGGCCCGATCCGCTCTTGATTTGCTGGAGCGCATCGATTAAGGTATCGACCGGAGGAGCGCGGTGAAACAGTTACACAGCCATACCATTCACATAAACGGCCTCGAAAAACAATACACGGTGCACGAAAAAGAGCCAGGACTGATGGGCTCGCTGCGGTCCTTTGTTCACCGTACATCAAAGATTGTGCGGGCGGTCGACGGTGTATCGTTCGACATCAACGAGGGCGAGATGGTCGGCTTTCTGGGACCGAACGGCGCAGGCAAAACAACCACGCTCAAAATGCTTTCCGGGTTGCTCCATCCTACTGCTGGTCAGGTCAATGTCGCCGGATTTACGCCAAAGGACCGCCGAGCCGCCTTTCTCAAAACAATCACGCTGGTTATGGGTCAGAAACAGCAGTTGCTCTGGGACCTTCCCGCGCTCGACAGCTTTCGTGTCAACCAGGCGATCTACGAAATCCCCAATGACGAGTACCAAACAACCATGCGCGAGTTCAACGATATTCTTGAGCTTGAGGGCATTCTCAAAAAGCAAGTGCGCAAGTTGTCACTGGGCGAGCGCATGAAGTGCGAGCTAGCCGCCGCGCTGCTGCATCGACCAAAAGTGCTGTTTTTGGACGAGCCGACCATTGGCCTGGACGTGAACATGCAGGTTCGCATTCGCGAGTTTGTTGCCGAATACAACCGTCGCTTTAACGCAACCGTGATTCTGACCAGTCACTACATGGCCGATGTTACGGCGCTCTGTAAGCGGATCATTGTGATCGATAAAGGCAAAATCGTGTTCGACGGCGATTTGCAACTGCTGGTGGAAAAAGCAGCTGCACGCAAAATCATCCGCATCGAGCTTGCGCGGCCCGTGCCGACCGAACGACTCGAAGTGTACGGCGAGTTGAAATCACTGGAAGGACTGCGCGCGGAAATCGTGGTATCACGGCAAGAAACCAGCTCCACTGCGGCACGTTTGCTGGCAGAGTTACCCATCGCCGATGTAACCATTGAAGACCCGCCGATCGAGGAGGTCATCGGTCAAGTATTTGTAGGCACGTCAAAAGCGGAGCCAGCAGAGCCAGTTATGCAGCCGGAACACGTGAGCAGCTAGGAGCATCACCGTATGCAGTCTTGGAATAAAGCGCGTACATTGTTTGAGGTATGGCTGGCGCATATGAGCGCTTATCGTGCCGAAATCGTAATTTGGGTTCTAACGGGCGCAACACCCTTGATTATGCTTGCAGTGTGGATTGGCAAGGCGCAAACAAGCGGCGGTACGCTCGGCGGATTTACGGTGCAGGGATTTGCGGCCTACTTTCTAGCGGCATGGTTGTCGCAGCAAATGATTGTAGCTTGGGTTTCTTGGGAAATGGACTACCAGATTCGGCAAGGGATACTGTCGTCAAAGTTACTGCGCCCGCTTGACCCTTTTTGGGAGCATCTAGCAACGCATGTAACCGAACGATTCGTCAGGTTTCCGTTCATGTTTGGCATACTGGTAGTCGGATTGCTAGTCGTGCCAGGAACAAGGCTAACTCCTGATGTTACCCATGCCTTGTTGTATTTTGTCAGTATTCAAATTGCCTTTATGATTCGCTTCATGATTGCTTATTGTGTGGGCATTCTGGCATTCTGGTTCGACCAGGCCACTGCAATCGACGAGCTGTATTTTGTGGTAGCGGCCTTTTTGACGGGAGGCTTTGCACCGCTCGAGTTTTACCCGCAGTGGGCGCGGTCGATCATCGAATGGCTTCCGTTTCCCTACTTGATTTACTACCCGGTGCAAATCCTGATCGGCGAGGTAACAAGCAGCGAGACTGTGCGGATCATGGGCGTACAACTGATTTGGCTCATACTTTTCGGCGTACTACGGATATTCCTGTGGCAGCGCGGCATTCGACGCTACGGAGCAGTTGGAGCATAGCTCACACTTCGCAAGGATGAATAATGCGGCTATTACGTTATGCAAAACTAGCTGGTATCTTTGCTGCGGCAAGCATTAGCGCCCAACTCGAATATCGCGTCAACTTTGTTATGAGCTTGATTGGCTCAATACTAACAGCCGGCGGCGCGTTATTCGGACTGCTGATTTTAACGGGGGAGGGTGAACCGGTCGGCGGATGGAGCTACCGCGAAGCAATCGTTGTGGTTGGGCTATTCACGTTGGTGCAAGGCTATATCGGCGCATTTCTGTATCCCAACCTCAATAAAATCGCGGAGGCCATTCGCACCGGCACCATGGACTTCAACTTAATGAAGCCAATTGATGCTCAGTTCCTGGTCTCCGCGCGCAACATCAACGTGTTTCGGCTGGTCGATGTGCTGGTTGGGTTGGCACTGATTATTTGGGCGCTCATCCGCTTGCCAAATGTAACAGCCAGCGGGCTTGTATTGGGAACGCTGCTGGTTGTCTCGTCGCTCACGATTGTGTATGCCATCTGGTTCATGCTGACCACAACCGCATTCTGGTTCGTTAAGGTAGAGAACATTACTGAGCTGTTTGGCAGCCTGTTCCGCGCGGGTCAGTTCCCAGTCACTGTGTTTCCCGGCTGGATCCGTTTTTTGTTCACTTTTATTGTGCCAGTCGCGTTTATCACCACAGTGCCTGCCGAGGTATTGATTGGCCGCGCCGATCTTGTCACAGTTGGCAGCGCGTTTGCTGTTGCGCTGGTCCTGCTCGTCGCATCGCGTTTGTTATGGCGGTGGGCCGTCGGCAGCTACACCAGCGCCAGCTCGTAGCCTAGCCCCAAATTCGCTTACCGAACGCCGAAAGCGCCATCTGCACCGCTAACTCGCCGGTCATGTTGGTCCGATCAAGAATCGGATTGACCTCAACCAGATCCATGCCGACCAGTCGTTTTGTTTCGGCCAGCAGCTCGACGGCAAGGTTCGCCTCACGGAACGTCAGACCACCCATCACCGGCGTGCCGACACCCGGCGCAAACATCGGGTCGATGCCATCCAGGTCCAGACTCAGGTAGATGCCGTCAGTACCACGGCAAACCGTTTCAATGGCGCGATGAACAACTTCGTTGATGCCCAGCCGATCAATCGACTCCATCGAGTAGACGGCCACGCCGGCTGAACGGAGCAGCTTGCGTTCTTCAAGGTCGATGTCACGCGCGCCGATGACGGCAATGTTGTGGGGATCAACCTTCGCCCCCGCGGCCATGGTATTGCCGAGCGTCACAAGGTTTGGCGCGCCGTAGCCACAGATTGCGGCCAATGGCATACCATGGATATTGCCCGAAGGCGATGTTTCGTGCGTATTGAAGTCACCGTGCGCGTCCAGCCAGATCAAGCCGAGCTTACGACCACGCGCCGCGCCCATGACCGAGCCGAGCGCGAGACTATGATCGCCACCTAGCACCAACGGCAAGCGATTTTCGGCCATTGTCGCATACACCCGATCCGCAAGACGCTGCGCCACGGCCACAATCGGGTCCATATACTTCAGCTTCGGGTCTCCTACCTGGCACGTTTCTGCCAGCGGCACGGCAATGTTGCCATAATCGGTTACGTCGTGACCCAGCTCCTCCAAGCCTTGGCGTAAACCGGCGTAACGAATGGCGCTCGGACCCATGTCCACACCACGACGGCCGGCTCCAAAATCGAGC
>JASKZZ010000535.1 GCA_030147335.1 Herpetosiphonaceae bacterium
TGGCAGCTCGCGCAGTTATTGAATTCCAGCACTATCTCGATACTGAGCTGCGGCACCACACAACCGACTCTGTGGCCTGCGGCGCAGATGCATTCGCTTTGTTATTACGCAGCGGTCACTTTCTCCAGCAGAATGCGGACGAGATCGAGGCAGCAGCGCAAGCGGAGTTCGAGCGAAGCACAGCATATCTAGCCGAACACGCCGCAGATTTTGGCGTGAGAACTTCACACGAAGCACTAGCGCAGCTTGCCGACATTCATCCGTCGTCGGAGCAGTATTACGCGCGGTATGGCGAGCTTTGGGATGACTGCAAAGCCACGGCATTACAGCACGACTTGTTGACATGGCCCGACTTTCCACTTCGCTACGTGCCGCAGCCGGAGTGGGCACGAAACGCCGCGCCGCATCTGTACTTTTTGTTTTACCGCGCACCGGCAGCCTTCGACCACACGCCAATCACCGATTATCTGGTAACGCCGATTACGGAGGACATGCCGACCGACGAGCAGGAACGAAGGCTTCGTGCAACCAATGATAACGTTATCAAGCTCAATCATGTCGTCCATCATGGCGCAATCGGCCACCACGTGCAAAATTGGCATGCTATGCACTCGCCGTCGCGAATTGGGCAAATTGCCGGCGTAGATTGTTCCTCACGCATCGCTATGTTCTGCGGCGGCACGATGACGGAGGGCTGGGCCTGTTATACGACCGAGTTGATGGCCGAGGTTGGCTTTCTAACGCCACTTGAGCACTATGCGGAGCGACATTCGCGGCTGCGCATGGCTGCTCGTGCCCTGGTCGATATTCGACTGCACCGTGGCGACTACACCTTGGAAGACGCTGCCGCTTTCTACCGCGATCAAGTTGGCATGAATGACAGCGCCGCGACCGGAGAAGCTGTCAAAAACAGTATGTTTCCCGGCACCGCCACAATGTATCTCGTTGGGACAGATTTGATCCATGCGCTACGGCACGAGCTAGCGACGCAACAAGGCGATAATTTCAACGTACGCCGCTTCCACGACCGATTTCTTTCATTTGGATCCGTACCGGTCACGCTTATTAGCGACATGATGCGTTCGGAAGCGCTCCAAAGCACTTCCCCGGCGCAAGGAGGTAGTACCACAAAACAACTGGTCTAACGTTCGCTACCGACGGCGTGGGTTCAACGAACGAACCCGGTGCATAGCAGCAGTTGATCCAGTGACACATGCCACACGGCACAAGGAGTGAAGTATGCGGTTGCAATTCTCGAAACGGGTCATCACAACCTCCCTGATGATGACCATCGCAATGATGCTGTTTAGCGCCTGCGGAGCGCCAGCAGCAACCCCAGCCACAAGCACAGCGGCACAAGCGTCTGCACCAGCAGCAAGTGTTGCCGCAGCAAGCACTCCTGCAACAAGCACAGCGGCATCCGTCGCACCATCCCAAGCAGCGAGTGCGGCTAGCGCAGCAGATGATTCAGTTCTGACCTATGGTATGGCCGGCACCTTTGACAAGCTCGATCCGAACGCGACAACCTTTAGCCGTGTCGGTCGCATCGCGTTGCATGTCGTCGATCCACTCGTCTGGCAGCCCGAAGCGGGTAAGTTTGAGCCTGGCCTAGCCAGTGAATGGTCGGTCAATCCAGAAGCGACCGAATACACCTTCAAGCTGCGGTCGGATGTCAAGTTCCACGACGGCACGCCTTTCAATGCGGAGGCTGTCAAGTTCACCTTTGATCGCATCTTCAACCCCGAGACCAAGGCGCAGACGGCGTTTAGCTTGCTCGGTCCGTACAAGGAAACCCAGATCGTCAACGACAACGAGATCAAGGTAGTATTCAACACGCCGTTCGCGCCGTTCCTGAACAGCCTTTCGACCTCCTACCTCGCGCCGGTCTCACCAACCGCATTCGAGCGCGTAGGCGCCGAAAACTGGGGCATTACTGAGGTTGTCGGGACGGGACCGTATAAGCTTGTCTCGTTTACTCCCGACAGTGAGATCGTACTGGAACGCAATCCCGATTACAATTGGGGACCGGCGTTTGCCAACGTCAGCGGACCAGCCTCGATTGGACGGATCGTTTTCAAAATCATTCCGGAGCCCGCAACGCGTATCGCTACCTTGGAAACAGGCGAGACCGACTTTGTCGAGGAAGTACCTGAGATCGATTTCACCCGCATCGCGGAGAATCCCGATTTCACAACCATCAACGTGCCGCAGCCAGGCTCGGGCCATTCGCTCATGATGAATCAGCAGCTTGCTCCAATGGATGATCTTGCCGTACGACGCGCGATTCAACTCGCGTCCGACAAAGAAGGCATGATTACGTCAATCTGGAACGGCATTGGGCAAGTTGGCTGCGGGCCAATTACCCACGCGACCTACGCCTTCGACGAGGCAACTTGTGCGATGTACACCTACGACGTAGAAGCGGCCAAAAAGGTACTGGAAGACGCGGGTTGGGTTGACAGCAATGGTGACGGCATTCGCGAAAAGGATGGCAAGCCGCTCAGCATTGGTCACTACTACCGCGCCGAGTCGACGCTCAGCCAGCAGATGGCGGATTACATGAAGTCCGATCTGGCCAAAGTTGGTATCGACGTTCAGCTCAATGGTCTCAGCCAATCCGGCTACTTCGATGCGGTTCGTGCAGGCAAGCATCATACGCAAAACTGGTGGGATACTGGGTCAGATCCTGACGTTGTTCGCATTCTGCTGTACAGCAAAAACGCAGGCGGCGGCACCAACCGCAATAACTACAACAACCCTGAGATGGATAAGCTGATCGATGACGCGGCCGGTGAAGCCGATCCGGCCCAACGCGTCGAGCTATACAAGCAAATCCAGAAGAAGGTGATGGATGACGCGCTCATGGTCTTTTACAACGACCCGATGACGCTCTACGCACACACCAAGGCTGTCCAAAACCCAACAATGTATCTCGGCGGTAACTATCCCTACTTCTACTCGGCGTCGATCAGCGAATAAACCTCTTGATCGACTCATGCGGACGGTTATGCAGCAACGTACAAGTGTGTAACCGTTCGCGCCTCAACAACGCCTATGCTGCGCTACATTGGCAATCGTTTGCTGATCTCGATCCCAACCGTGCTGATTGTCACGATCCTGGTGTTTTTGCTGCTGCAGTTTATTCCCGGCGATCCCGCTGAAATCTTCCTGGGTGAGAACAGGAGCACGCCCGAACTGCTGGCGAAGGTGCGCCACGATATGGGACTGGATCGACCGTTGTATGTGCAATACGGCTCGTACATGTGGAACGCGCTGCAAGGCGACTTCGGACGTTCGCTCAACAACAATCGCCCGGTGCGCGACGAAATATTGAACCGGCTGCCTTCTACGATTGAACTGACGTTCGCGGCACTGCTGATTGGAGTGTTGTTGGGCGTGAGCCTGGGAATTATCTCGGCGCTCAAGCACAACACCTGGATCGACAGTCTGGCCATGTTTGTCGCCTTGATCGGCGTTTCAATGCCGGTCTTCTGGCTTTCGCTGCTGCTGATCTTTGTA
>JASKZZ010000024.1 GCA_030147335.1 Herpetosiphonaceae bacterium
TTGCCGTTGCCGTGCAATTCTGGCTGAGGAAGCAGGGGATAGCGCCGTTGTACAGTGACCCTGGCAGCCCGTGGCAGAATGGGAAGGACGATCGGTTCAATGGAACGGTAGGCGACGAGTGCTTGAATCTGTATCTGTTCGCGTCGGTAGCGGAGGCGCGGGTCAGACTGGAAGCCTTTTGCCATCAGTACAATACTGACCGGCCGCATAGCCGACTCGGCTATCAAACACCATCGGAGTTTAAGCATGCCTGGCTCGAAATCCAGGCAAATGGGCCGGATTCTAACATTCCCACTTGACTAGATCGTGGGGAGCATGACACGTGTCCCCACTTCTGTCCCCACTGCCTAGCCCAGCACCGACGCATGGAACCCGTTGACTTGCATTAGCGGCTATGCAGCTCTCGCTGATAGTCATGGTGGACGGGTGGAACAGACGTTTCCTGAACCTGTGTCACTTTCCCGTTGAATTTCATTGCATCTGTAGTGCCCCCTGTGTGAGCCTTGAAGCGGCCTAATCAGCCGAATTTTGTCGTTCTGCACCGACATTAACACAACGCTAACACTCCTCATATGTGTTTCTAGTGTACGATGAGTACACTACTACTCAGCAGCAACGCACAATGATGTGTTGCGAGTAAGAAGGGGAGTTAGCATTCATGCCTAAGATTGTTGGTATCGACCTTGGCACAACCAACTCGGTTGTCGCGGTAATGGAAGGCGGCGATCCCGTCGTTATCGCGAACGCAGAAGGTGGCAGGACCACGCCATCGGTTGTTGCATTTACAAAGAACGGCGAGCGATTGGTTGGCCAGACAGCAAAGCGCCAGGCGACAATCAATCCTGAGAATACAGTTTTTTCGATCAAGCGTTTCATCGGCCACACCGTGGATGAGGTCGAGCAGGAGCGCTCGATGGTGCCATATCAGGTCGCAAAGGGACCACGTGGCGATGCGCGTGTCAAAGTTCCGATTACAAATAAAGAATACACGCCGCAGGAAATATCGGCTATGGTACTTGGCAAGCTTAAAGCTGATGCCGAGGCGTACCTGGGCGAGAAAGTAACGCAGGCGGTGATCACAGTTCCTGCCTACTTTAACGACTCGCAGCGGCAAGCGACCAAGGATGCCGGTCAGGTCGCCGGTCTTGAAGTGCTGCGTATCATCAACGAGCCAACGGCAGCAGCGCTGGCATATGGTCTTGACAAAAAAGCCGACGAGACGATTCTGGTGTTTGACCTTGGCGGCGGTACGTTTGACGTATCGGTGCTGGAGGTTGGCGAGGGCGTGGTTGAAGTGAAGTCGACCTCGGGTGATACCCATCTTGGGGGCGACGACTACGACCAGCGAATCGTGAACTGGATCGTGGAAGAGTTCCGCAAGGATCAAGGCATTGATCTGGGCAAAGATCGCCAGGCGCTCCAGCGGCTCAAGGAAGCTGCGGAAAAGGCAAAGATTGAGCTGTCGAGCACGCCGCAGACCGAAATCAACCTGCCGTTTATCACGGCGGACGCAAGCGGTCCAAAGCACTTGCAGATGAACTTGACCCGCGCTCGGTTTGAGCAACTCACCAGCGATCTTACCGACCGACTCAAGGGACCGTTCAATCAGGCGCTGCGTGATGCAGGCTTGAGCGCAAAGCAGGTCGATGAGGTTGTGTTGGTAGGTGGCTCAACCCGTATGCCAGTCGTGCAGGAGCTTGTACGCAACCTGACCGGCAAAGAGCCGAATCGTGGTGTAAACCCCGACGAGGTTGTGGCGATTGGCGCTGCGATCCAGGCGGGCGTGTTGGGCGGCGAGGTCAAGGACGTACTGCTGCTGGACGTTACGCCGTTGTCATTGGGCGTTGAAACCCTGGGTGGCGTGATGACCAAGCTGATCGAGCGCAACACGACGATCCCAACGCGCAAGAGCGAGATTTTCTCGACTGCTGAAAGCGGCCAGACCGCTGTGGACATCAAGGTGTTCCAGGGCGAGCGTGAGATGGCAGCCGACAATATGCTGCTGGGTCAATTCCGGCTTGAAGGTATCTTGCCCGCGCCGCGTGGCGTGCCACAGGTTGAAGTCTCGTTCGACATCGACGCGAACGGTATTATCAACGTGAGTGCTCGTGACAAGGCGACCAACAAGGAGCAGAAGATTACGATCACGGCAAGCACCAATCTCAACAAGGGTGACATTGATCGTATGGTGCGCGACGCCGAGTTGCACGCTTCTGAGGACAAAGCTCGCCGCGAGCGGATCGAGTTGAAGAATCAGGCTGACAACATGGCCTACCAGGCTGAGAAAACACTCAGCGATGCCGGCGATCAGGTTCCCAGCGACACCAAGAGCCAGATCGAGGGCTTGATCAGCACCCTACGCGATGCTATTAGCCGCGAGGACGAAGCTGGAATGCGCTCGGGCATGCAGGAGCTGCAGCAGGCGCTCATGCAGGTTGGCCAGGCCGCTTACGGCGGTGGTGATGGCGCGAGCCAGCCATCGAACGGCAAGGGTCGCGACGAGGGCGTTGTCGAGGGTGAGTACACCGTCGAGTAGGAATCACTGAAGACGTGAATCGGCGAGGGCACTGAATCAACTTCAGTGCCCTCGCTTTGTATTAAAACCTTGAGCTTCTGTACGCATTCGCTCAGCTACAAAACTGGAGTCGGACAGTTTTCAGCTCCTCGCTGATACCATCCCTCAATACCCCGGCTCTTCGCCGTCGATCAGCGATGTCAGCGCGAACCGCATTTTTTCCAACCCCAGCCGGATTCGGCCTTTGACCGTACCGACAGGCTCGTTTAGCTGCGCTGCGATTTCTGTCGACGATAACCCACCGTAATATGCCAGTTCAATCGCTTGGCGTTGGAGCGACGGCAGATTGTTTAGCGCGCTCATCAAGTCTGCACGCAGCACCGCAAACTGCTCAAGCCGACGTTCAACCGCGCCGGACCAATCGGGCAAGTAATCAAGCGGCATCTCCCATTCACGAGCGCGATGCCAGCGTGAACGAACCTCGTCAATAGCGCGATTGCGAGCAATACCGGAAAGCCAGCTTGAAACCGAACCTACTGTTGGCCGAAACGTACTGCCGCGCTGCCACACCGACTGAAACACATCCTGCAGCACTTCTTCTGCCGCGTTACGGTCGTCGGTAATACGCAGCGCAATGCTGTACAACAGACGAGCATAACGCTCGTACAACGATGAAAGCGCTGATTCATCGTGGCTACAAATAAGATGTAAGAGCATCTCGTCATCGAGATCCGGCATCGAAACGTGAGCAGTATCGCGGTCAGACATATGCACCAACTGTATTTTGTTTTATTCTAACCTATTTTTGACAAAATCGCGTAACAACAGGCAATTTTGGACAAACTTTAATCCGATCACCATGCAATTCTCGTACCATATTATAGCGGCAGATAATGCCGGGAAAAAATACAGCTTTATGAGCTTAGGACCGCGCTCAGACCTATGAATAATTGGCGAGCGTGAGTCGATAATTTGGAGCAACCATGACCGTAGCCGATCGTAACACATCAACTGTTGAGCATCCACATTTTATTGCCGGGCCGTGGACGCCTGAGGCGCGAACACGCGCGATTCAAGAAGAGGTGCGCGCCGCCTATATTGATTATTTCCGCAAAGCTGTAAAAGTGCGCAACTGGTTTCCGTGGGACGATCTACCACTAGATGAAATGCGCGAACGTGGTCATATGTTGTCGCCCGATACCATTACGCTTATTGAAAGCTTCCTCGGCATCGAAGACTACGTCGGCGATTATGTCGAGAACTCGATCAACATTGTTCGAGGCGACCGTGAGCGCCGCAATATCTCAATCGTTTGGGGTATGGAAGAAGCCAAGCACGCCGAAGCATGGCATCTTGTACTGCTCCATTCGGGCGTGCGTACCGAGGAGCAGATTCGAGAGTACCGCGATAAAGTCGGCGCGCACCGCTGGACCATGGGCGAAAATCATCCTGGCTGGGACACGCCGCTTGGCGTGTCTGTCTACGCCATGGTGCAAGAGCGCGCTACGTACTTCAACTACGACGAGCTGCGCAAGCGAATTCGCGCGGATTATGGCCTGCCTGAAACACCAACCGAAGAAGAGCGCAAGCGGGGCAAGCAGTTCGGCGCGGCAGCGGCATTCAACATTGTTGCAAAGGATGAGATCGCGCATCACGCGATGTTCTTGCGCCTAGTTGACATCTACAAGAAGTACCAGCCTGAAGAAACGCTCGACATGATCTTCCGTGTGCTCAGTGGCTTTAACATGCCGGCTTTGTA
>JASKZZ010000032.1 GCA_030147335.1 Herpetosiphonaceae bacterium
CGCTCGTTAGAGTCAGTGTATCTGCGAATTGTGGGCGAGACTCAACCCGAGCGTATGGTCGGTGTGCCAGAACAAGCAGAAGGTGTCGTTGTATGATGATGCTTCCAATCCGCGCTGTTGCTCGTCGTGAAATGCGCGATAATCTCACCGATTGGCGCATGCTGTTTCCTGTGCTGATTCTGACCTTTGTTGTGCCAACGGTTATTTTATCGGCATCGTTGTATGCGATCAGATTTATTGGTGATAATGGCTCTGTCGCGCGCTTAATCCCGTTTGGGCTGCTATTGTCGGGCTTTTTGCCTGCATCGTTCTCGTTAATCACCGCGCTTGAAAGTTTTGTTGGCGAGAAGGAACGCAATACACTTGAGTCGCTGCTGGCGATGCCAATGAGTGACGGCGAGCTGTATCTGGGCAAGTTGACAGCTGCGCTGTTGCCTCCGCTCGTCTCGGCGCTGATCGCGATGGGTACCTTTGCCTTCTGGTATAACTTGGTTGCCCCCATTGAGATTCAAAACCGGGTTAATGGTAGCTTAATGTGGCTCATGGTCGCGCTGATCGCTGTAAAGGCAGTGGCAATGGTTGCCGGCGCAGTCATCATTTCATCGCATACGACAACTGTTCGCGCTGCTAACTTGCTTGCCTCATTTGTGCTTGTGCCGATGTCGGTTGTGGTGCAGCTGGAAGCGCTGGTGATTATCGCGCAGCAGCAGCAATTGCTGTGGAACATCTTTTGGGCGCTGCTAGCGGTAGCAATTATGTTGGTGCGTACCGGCATGAACTCGTTTAACCGTGAGGAGATTTTGTCGCGTGAACACGCAGGTTTTAATCTCAAGCGAATCGGTTGGACGTTCAAGCAGTTTTTTCGCGAGTATCAGCCGGCGGGCATTGGTCCTGAACATCGTACCAAATCGTTCTCGCCGCGCCGTTTCTACCGCTATGAATTTCCCGCGCTGCTTCACGAGTATCGCGGCCCAATGATTGTTTCGTTTATCGCGGTAATGACGGGATTGGTTTTTGGTATTTTCGCTTTCGGCGAGTATCGCGCGGCCTGGCTCGACAACTCACTCAAGCAAAGCATCGGTAATGCGCCCGAGCCGTCCTTGTTTTTTTCCGTGCAGATCGCTCTTCAAAATGCACGTGTGGCTGTGCTTTCAAATACGTTGTCGTTATTCTGCTTTGGCATCTTTTCGTTCCTTGTGCCCTCCGCAGCTTTTGCGCAGATCGGCTATGTCTCGGCCTGGCACGCGGCGCATGGCCTTAGCCCATGGACATTTGCGGCTGCGTATGTGCTGCCACACGGCATTATCGAGCTGCCAACCTTTATCTTGTCGTCAGCGTTGGGCATTCGGATTGGTGCGTCGTTGTTGTACTCGCCGAGCGGCTTTACCATCGGCCAAAATATTTTGTGGTCGTTGGCCAACTTTGCTAAAGTGTTGGTGCTGGTAATCCTGCCACTCGTGGTGATTGCGGCGCTGGTCGAAGGCCTGATAACACCACAGGTCGTCCACATGCTGTATAACAAGTAAACGCCAACTACAAGGAATCGAGTAGAATGAGCCAAACGATCATTGATCGTTTGGCTCGTTGTTTTGGTAAGGAGTCTGTCATGCCGATAGGCACGCTCAACGGACGCGAACTTCTGCTGGCGCCTTCAATACTTGCCGCCGATTTCGCAGCCCTTGGCCAGCAGGTACAAGCAGCGGAAGCCGCGGGCGCGGATTGGCTTCAAGCCGATGTTATGGACGGCGTTTTTGTGCCCAATATTTCGTTCGGGCCGTTGGTTGTCGCGGCGCTCAAGCCAATCACTAGCTGCTTGCTCGACTGCCATTTGATGATCGTCCATCCGGAACGTTATATTGATGAGTTTGTAAAGGCCGGTGCGGGTCAGATAACGGTGCATGTTGAAGCTGTTACGCATCTTCACCGTGTGGTGCAGCAGATCAAAGCACACGGCGTGCGAGCTGGCGTCGCGCTGAATCCTGCAACACCCTTATCGGCACTGGACGAGATCGTGGCAGACATCGACCTTGTGCTGCTGATGACGGTCAATCCGGGCTTTGGCGGCCAGCAGTTTATTGCCAGCAGCTTGGACAAAATTCGGCGCACTCGTGATCTGCTCGATTCGCGTGGACTAGACCATGTGGTGTTGCAGGTAGATGGCGGTGTTGGGGCGCAAAATGTGCGTGCGGCTGCTGAAGCTGGCGCAACATGCTTCGTGGCCGGCTCAAGTGTATTTGGTCATCAGGCCGGTATTGCCGATGCTGTGGACGGCTTTCGCGTGGCTGTTGCATGACGACCAGTAATCCGATGACAAACGTCGCAGAGCCACAACAGGTGCTGGTCGCCGCCACCCACCACGATCCCAACAACGCGATGCTTGCGCAAACTCAACGAGTCATGCCGCTGCTGCGTCGTTTGTTTGGGCCGATGATCGTGCTTGGTTCACCCTCTACCGGAACACGGACCGCCGACATGCTGACGGAGTTTGGCATCAATTTTGTACGTCAGCAGATCGACGCGGGTATCGATCAGCTTGGCCTCGTACGTCTCGATAGCCTGCGGCTTGCAGGTGAACAAAAAGGTAGCGCGATCCTGCGCTGTGATTGGGATCGGCTGCTGCATTGGGCCGAAATGTATCCCGACGAACTGAGTGAGGTTGTTAGCGCAATGCAGCAGTTCGATGTGCTGATACTTGGCAGAACACCGCGTGCATTTGCTACACATCCCCGTGTTCAACGCGATACCGAGGCACTAGCGAACCATACATTTGGCCTGGCTTTTGGTCAACCGCTTGATGTAACAGCCGGAGCGATTGGCCTGTCTCGCCGCGCCGTCGATGTGTTGCTGACATTGGATACGCCGGAGCAAACCGTGGGTACCGACTGTGCTTGGCCGTTGTATCTTGCGCAATTCCCCGATCTGATGGTTGGCTATACCGCAACTGAGGGCTTAGAGTGGGAAACGCCGGATCGCTTTGAGGATGAGATTAACGCGGCAGGGGGTCTTGACGCATGGAATGCAAATTTCGACGCTGATCCGCAGCACTGGGAGTTTCGGGTCCAGCTTGCACTGCACGAGGTCGCAGCGGTTAATCGCTGGCGACGTCGGGACTAATCTGAACTACCTTTTTCCTTTTACACCGACACATAGCTGAATAACATCGTACCTTGGCGGGCTAGGTGCAGTTGAAGTCGTTGTTCGCAGCCTGATCCAGTCTGGTGGTGCAATGACGCTTGGTGGCATTATTGGTGTTGTGCTTGTATTACTGATCGGTCCAATCATAAAGACATAATGTTTCTATTCGTCCTGTAATATGTAGCAGCCAATGATGGTAGCTGGTAAAATATAAGCAACATAAAAAGAGTAATTAGTTGACGGCGCTGCACGGTCGGCGTCGTTATGCATGAGATAAAAACTATGGCGAAAGTTTTGGTTGCGATGAGTGGCGGCGTTGATAGCTCGCTGACGGCGGCGCTGCTGCACGAGGCGGGACACGACGTTACCGGCGTTACGATGCATCTTTGGGAGGGCGACGACGACCGGCTGATGGAGTCGCAGTGCTGTTCGCTCGAAATGACGACCGGCTCACGCGGCGTGTGCGCGCAGCTTGGTATTCCGTATTATGTATGGAACTATCAGCGTGAGTTTCGACGGCATGTGATCGACTACTTTATCAACGAATACACTGCTGGCGCGACGCCCAATCCATGTCTTGCGTGTAACCGCGACCTCAAGTTTCGCTATCTGCTGGAACGTGCGCAGCTGCTTGGCTTCGATTTCCTGGCGACCGGTCACTACGTCCAAACTGAGTGGCGTGACGGCAGCGCGGATTGGCAACCAGTAACGCCCACAACGCTTGATGCGCAGCTTGCGGCAACGAATCCGCAGTTTCAGATGCGGCGGTCGGTTGAGTTGCGTAAAGATCAAAGCTATGTGCTGTACATGCTGCAGCAGGACGAGCTGTCGCGACTGATTTTCCCGCTGGGCGGCTACTCCAAGGCGCAGGTGCGGGCAATGGCGGCAGAACGCGATCTGGCGACGGCGCACAAGCCCGAAAGCATGGACATCTGCTTTATCCCAGACAACGATTATCATCGCTTCATGCGTGAGGAGCGACCAAACGTCTTGCAGCCCGGCCCGATCGTGGATCGTCGGGGCAACGTCCAGGGGCAGCACGAAGGTCTTGCGTTGTACACAATTGGCCAGCGCCGAGGTCTTGGGGTTACCAGCCGAGCGCCATTGTATGTGATCGAGCTTGATACAGCGCGCAACCTCCTAATTGTCGGTACAAAGGATGAGCTGGAGCGGCCAGACCTGGTTGCAGAGGCCTTTTCGTTTGTTGGAGGCGCGTGGCCGACTTCCAAACTGCGTTGTCAGGCACAGATACGGTCGCATGCTGAGCCGGTGTCTGCGACCGTGGAGCCGATTGAGCCTGGTCGCTTGCTGGTGCGCTTCGATGTGCCGCAGCGTGCTGTCACACCCGGACAAGCGATCGTGCTGTATGATGGCGATGTTACGCTGGGTGGTGGCCGTATCACCGTTGGCCAAGCAGAAGTGGAGCTTGTGCCATGAGTGGTATTGCCCCCGGCATTTTTTTATCCGGTTTGCTTGGCGTTGTGTACGGCTCACTGGCGCACCTGCTGTGGGGTCGTCACTGGCTACATCTGCCGTTGTTTTTGATAGGTGGCGCTGCTGGTTGCCTCGTTGTGTGGGCGACCGGTCTACGCGTGACGCAACTTCCTGATCCTGGCGGCTTAGCAATCGTCGAAGCGACGACGGTGGCGTGGCTCTTGCTGGCTGGAATTGCTGCCATCCGACGAGCATGATATAATCGCCGTCGCGTTTTAGGGCTTCTACATCACCAGATCGTGCCAGGAGGATGCTCCGTGAAGAAGTGGATTATTATTGGTGTCGGCGGGCTTGTCCTCGTTATTGCCGTTTTGGCGGGCTTGCTTACCTATTTTGACGGCTGGGTCGAAGCCGCGTATGTGGCGGTTGTCGTGCTTGCCGTGTTCGAGGTCTTCTCGGTGCTGCTGCTGATCGCGCTGCTTGCGGCGTTAATTGGCGCGGTGTTTGCGATTCGTGACCTGGCAAACAATACGGTTGTGCCAAAGGTTAGCGAGACGCTCGATCAGGTGAAAGATACGGCAGCTGCGACAAAGAATACAACTGCGTATGTCGCCGAAGGCGTTGTCACGCCGCTCATCAAGATTTCGAGTATCGCGGCGGGAGTGCGTACTGCAGCAGTCGCTTTGGCGCGTAGGAATAAGCCCAGCGGATACGAACCCGAGTAGCCACATGTACTATCGGCGCTCTGGACATGTTGTTATGTTCGGATGGTTGTCGAAATGTTAAAGTACGGCATGCCACTGAGGCTGCCGTGTTGTTGATGGAACGGGCGACGACAGCAGCAAGCTGTCGTCGTTTTGCTTGTATGCGATCAACAATGTTGTAGAGACCGACAACTAAGCCGTTCGATGAATCGATGATCGAAGTCGCCACACCATGCAGAGCCACGTAGTAGCTCGGGGTGAAGTGCAGGCGAAACAATGACATAAACATTAACTGTTTAGATTATTTGCCTTTCTTGCTTCTAATCTAGCCTTGTGGGGAGGACGCGATGCCGCTGGTTGGAAATCTACGTGATTTTGCGCTTCACGACTTTTTGTACCTTGTGGATCGAGGGTACAAGACGGGCAGTCTTATGCTCGACCGTCCGACGGCGAGTGATGCCGCCCACCTGTTCTTTGATAAGGGCAAGTTGTTATCGGTTATTCGGCCGCATCGGCGCGAACGGCTAGGCGAATTATTGATTCGGCTGGGCAAAGTCACGCCCCAGCAGCTAGCGCAGGGACTGCATGTGCAACAGCTGGGCAGCGGTCAACCACTTGGCCAGATTTTGGTTGAGCATGGCGCGATTGGTCAGCGCGAACTACAGGCTTGTATCCAGCAGCAGATCGAGGAAACTGTATACGATTTATTTGCTTGGCGCGAAGGCGAGTTCAAGTTCCTAACCGGTCAACGACCCGCGTTTGATGATGTGCAGTCCCTGGTACCGCTGCCGGTCGAAAACCTGATTATGGAAGGTGTTCGCCGCGTTGACGAGATGTCACGTATTCGTGAGCGCATACCCAATAATGACCTGATTGTGCGATTTGTTGATCAACCACAGCAGAAGGCCGCTAACATCAACATGACTGCCGACGAGTGGCGGATTTTTGCGCGAATCAACGGTCGTGCATCGATTAATGAAATCGCCGAGAAGACCGGCCTGACCGCTTTTCAAGTTAGCCATATTGTGTTTGGTTTTATCACAGCCGGTCTGGTCGAGCTGCAAAAGCCGGTAAGTACTAGCCCGTCAAGTGATGCAAGCACGCCTCATGTTATTCGTTCCGGGTCATCCCCATCACGCCGTTCCGCAGAGTCAGCGTTGATTGAACCTCCTAAAAAGAGCCTCGTCAATCGTCTGATCAGCCGTATTCGCGGCATGTAGTTAAGCAGAACAAAGAATACGAATCAAAGGACGCAATCACTTCTTCTTTTTTTTCGGTTGTGTGCTTTGTTCTCGGTTCTTTGTTGGTTTTTATTCTTGCAATTGTTGGAGGTTTCCTCGTGCAAACCGTGAAAATGGTTATCTCGGGAGCGGTCAACGCTGGTAAATCGGAATTTATTCGGTCGATCAGTGAAATTGATGTGGTATCGACGGAACGGAAAGCAACCGATGAGACGCGGCTGCTAAAAAAAGAAACAACTGTGGCGATGGATTTTGGGCGAATTACGATTGCCAACGATCTTGTGCTGCACCTGTTCGGTACGCCCGGCCAGCGACGGTTCGACTTTATGTGGGAGATTTTGGCGGAAGGCGCGCTGGGATTGATTGTGGTGGTCGATAGCACGCGGCCAGAAACGTTTCGTGAAACATCGCGTATTGTTGAGTTTTTCAACGAGATGCGGCCGGCACCCTATATCATCGCGGCAAACAAACAGGATAAAGATACCGCCTGGTCGCCGGATGAGCTGCGGCTGGCACTGCGTCTGCCAGAGCATGTCAAAGTCGTGCCGTGTATTGCCAAGGAGCGCGAAAGCTGCAAGAACGTGCTGCTGGAGTTGCTTTACGAAATTATGGAAACGGCACGCGATTAGCGCAGGCTGCTTCGAGCTTTTATACAACGACGGAGGCACATT
>JASKZZ010000085.1 GCA_030147335.1 Herpetosiphonaceae bacterium
TCGCCCGCAACCTCGGGCACTGCCACCGGCGCGCCAACCATCTGGGCGCGAATCAGGCTGGCAATTTCTTCGGTCAGTGCAGGGTTAGCCTTAAGAAACGTTTTCGCGTTTTCGCGACCCTGGCCGATGCGGTCATCGCCAAGATAGAAGAATGCACCGCTTTTGCGCACGATCTCCATATTGGTTGCAACGTCGAGCACGTTGCCTTCGCGTGAAATGCCTTCGTTCATCATGATGTCGAACTCGGCAACGCGGAATGGAGGCGCGACTTTGTTCTTCACGATCTTGACCTTGGTGCGCGAGCCGACAACATCGGTGCCGTTCTTGATCGATTCGCTACGGCGAATGTCGAGTCGGATCGACGCGTAGAACTTGAGCGCCTGACCGCCGGTCGTTGTTTCGGGATTGCCGAACATGACGCCGATTTTAAGACGCAGCTGGTTCAGAAAGATCAGCGCCGTACGCGACTTCGAGACCGCGCCGCCAAGCTTACGAAGCGCCTGAGACATCAAGCGAGCCTGCAGACCAGGCAATGCGTCACCCATGTCGCCTTCGATTTCAGCGCGTGGCACAAGCGCGGCAACTGAGTCGATCACAACCAGATCAACAGCACCTGAGCGGATCAGCGTTTCGCAGATTTCGAGCGCCTGCTCGCCGGTATCGGGTTGTGAAACCAACAGATCATCGATGTTAACGCCGCAACCAGTGGCATAGATCGGGTCGAACGCGTGCTCAGCATCGATAAACGCAGCCGTGCCGCCCATTTTCTGACATTCGGCAATAATATGCTGGGCAAGTGTTGTTTTACCCGAGCTTTCTGGACCGTAAATTTCGGTGATGCGTCCGCGTGGGATGCCGCCTACGCCGAGGGCAATATCAAGCGAGATTGCGCCTGTTGGAATAGTTTCGATTGCGAGGCGGGATGACGCCTCACCCATTTTCATGATCGAGCCTTTGCCGAACCGTCGGTCAATCTGGCTCATCGCCGCCGCCAGTGCCTTTTCCTTCTCAGGATTGATGGGCATCTTGCACTCCTTGTGTACGTACTCGTACTCGTGTAACTACCTCGTGTTTATGACCACAAGAGGCCTGTGGCCGGCGCCGGGTGCCCTCTAGCCGGGATGGCGCGGGGCTATTATAGCACGCTTGTTCGTCCGATGCAAGCACTCGCAGATGATTATAAACATACAGAAATATGCCTTCGGTGCTGCCAACCGCAACTCCAAATTTGTCCCGATACGTGCTGCCATTGTTCCAATCTTAACGCGGCAATTACTGCTATTCAGCTATGATGTTTGCTTGTGTGCAACCCCGCATTTACACTATCAATGGATAAATTTTGATGAACGCGATGCATCGTCCGGTGATACGCAAATGTTTCGGATGCTTATGCTGCCGAAATCTCATTACTATATGTCTACCATACATGGTTGCGTCCTGTGCTAAAATGCGCCGCAGTAGTAAACAATATCCGTATAAGACATTATCCTTAAGGAGCTGGTATGGCCGACACCCAAAGCATTCTCCAGCTTGGTATCGAAGCAGCGCGATCGGGCGACAAGGCTGAAGCTCGCGAGTTGTTTCGGCTTGTGACCCGTGAAGACTCCAACAATGTTCAAGGTTGGTTGTGGCTGGCCGGCGTGGCAGAAGATCGCGACGAGAAGCGAGTCGCGCTTGAACGCGTATTGCAGCTTGATCCGTCAAGTGAGTTGGCGCGAAAAGGTTTGGCTGCGCTCGGTGGAGCCAGCGCTGCGAGTGCGGCAACAGCGGCGCCGGCTGTTGTTCCTCCTGCGCCAAGCCCATCACCTGTGTCATCTCAACCCACAGCCGCGCCTTCGGGGCCAGCTTCAGACCAAGACGTGGCCGACGCATTTGATTCAATCGATGATTATGCTTCAGCTCCCGTGAGCAACCGATCACGGGTGTACGATCAGCCCGATCAGGTCGGCGGCTACGTCCCGCCCGATTTCGGTGACGACGATTACGATCTTGCGGACTATCAAGACCGACCACGCGCCGTTAATTCTGCGCCGGACCGTGACCGCGTTGTGGTGGTCGAGGACGAGGAGCCGCGTCGGCGTGGTTTTGGCGCTTGGCTGCCCCTCCTGGCTCTGCTGCTGGTTCTTGGCGTACTGAGTTTTCTGCTGCTACGGTCATTTCTTGGTAACTCGGACTCAGATGTAGCGCTTGATCCAAATGCGAGCGCAAGCGCCGATGCGGGAATTGTTGCCGGTGATCCTGGCGCGACGGGCAGTGTTGCGCCCGATGCAAGTGCAGTTGATGGTTCTTCTGCCGCAACCGATCTGTTGGCTTCCCCATCAGCCTTGGTTGATCCTGCTGCCTCTGCGGCGGTGGGCACAGAAGGTTCTGCTGTTGCGGGTGGCGAGGTATCGCCTGCAGCCGCTCCTAGTGTCGACGCGGGTGCGCCTGTCGTTGTTCCTCCAACTGATGGTGGTGTCGCATCTGCTCCAGCCGATGCGTCTGCCGCTGCGCCTCCACCAGCTGAAGCGTCTGCCGCTGCGCCTCCACCGGTTGAAGCGTCTGCTGTTGCGCCTCCACCAGCTGAAGCCTCTGCCGCTGCGGCTCCACCAGTTGCTCCGGGCGATGTTGCAACTGCCAATCCGGCGATTGTACCGAATACCCAGGTGCTGCGCGCGGGCGATTTGGAGTACACCTTTACCAGCTTTGCCAACGTTGCGACCGGCAGCTATGGCGGGGCAACTCCTGCCCGTGGCCGTTACCTGATTGTGCTGATGGCGGTACGCAACGTCGGCGGCGCGCCGATCCAGGTTCCTGACGGCTTTCTTGTTGTCAAGGATACTCAAGGCCGCGTATATGATTTCAACCGCGCAGCTTCGGTGGATTACATTAATCGCTTTGGCGGCACTGGCCCGCGTGGCGCGGGTGACTTCGCTGCTGATGCCCAGCTGCCGCCCAACGGCCAACTTGGCAGCATGCCGTTCCTGTTTGATGTTGCGGCAGACGCTACTGACCTTGTTGTGTTTAGCCGTGATAACACGGCGCAGGGCTTTTTAGTGCGACAAAACGCGCGCTAGCTGCTTTGTGGGTTAGCCACGGATTGGACGCAGGAGCGAAAACTTCGCTCCTGCGTCTTTTATTATTCGTCAGTGACCAGGTCTTGCTCCGGATCGGCAGTGAATCCATCGCCGCGTCCAATCGCAATCGATCCGAATAGGTCGTGCTGCTCGATGGTGATGTAGCGTCGCTTAAACAGCTCCAGCACGGTCCAGAGCGTAACAATAACTTCATTGCGTGTCAGGGCTAAACCGAGCAGATCATCAAAGGTAGTCCAGGCGCGCTGGTCAAGAACGTCGCGGACACGCTCACGTACGTCGGCAATGGTGATAATCTTGGGCACAGGCATTGCAGTCGGTTCAGCTGCAAGTGGGATCAGCAGTTGCAGCCGGCGCTGCATCGCCGCAACAAGATCGGCAAGACCGATATCAAGCACTGGCGGTGTTCGTGGCGGCAGCGTGGCAAGGCCAAGTATCTTCTCAGCCTGACGTGTGTACGCCTGGTTGCCGCGCTCGTCCCAGGCCCTGAGATGCTGTGCCGCAGCCTTGAAACGTTGATATTCCTGGAGCTGTCGGGCTAGGTCGTCGCCACTTAGCTCGTCGTCAACCGCCAGTAGCTCTGCGGGTGGTCGCGGCAATAATGCGCGTGTTTTGATCACAAGCAGCTTCGCACCAATCACCAAAAACTCAGCGATGGTGTCGGGTTCAGGCGTTTGCATGGATGCAACAGCCGCCATATATTGCTCGGCAACTTTCGCGAGCGAGATGGCAGTGATGTCCAAGCGCTGCTGCTCGATCAAGCCAAGCAGAAGGTCGAGCGGCCCAGTGTAATTGTCAAGCTGTATTTGCGGCTTTGATTGATCGGGCATGGTCTAGTAGTTGCTGCGGTAATCAACGGTGTGGCCGTGATTGACACACCTCGGCTTAAGTAAGGAGCGTAGCATGCCACAGCAACAGCTTGCTGGCAAGAAGATCGCAATTCTGGTCGAAAACGGGTTTGAACAGGTCGAAATGACCGAGCCGCGCAAGGCGCTTGAAGCTGCCGGCGCAGAAACGCATCTTATCTCACCGCAGGACGGTCATGTGCAGGGCTGGAACCATCACGATCCGGCGGATCAGTTTCCGGTTGATGTGCCGCTGTCGGAGGCAAGCGTTGACGACTATGATGGCCTGCTGCTGCCGGGCGGGGTTGTCAACCCGGACCAACTGCGCATGAATGTCGAGGCCGTGCAGCTTGTGCGCTTATTCTGGGAAAACGGAAAGCCAATCGCTGCGATCTGTCATGGACCGTGGACGTTGATCGAGGCTGATGTGGTGCGTGGTCAAACAATTACATCGTGGCCGTCGCTCAAAACCGACCTGCGCAATGCAGGAGCGACATGGGTTGATCAGGAAGTAGTGACCGATGGACGATTAGTTACCAGCCGCAATCCAAACGATATTCCAGCCTTTAATCAAACAATGCTTGAAGTGTTTGCCGCAGGCAGTCGCGACCAGCAACGCGCCGTATAAGCCAGGATGTGTTGATTGGAACACCCCTTCCATTGTGTGAGGTGGTGCAAAATGGCTTGGTGGGAGATTTGTTCATGCTTGAAGCCCTCGACCTTACCACGAGTCTTAGTAAAGAAGCCTACACCGACCAGCTCGAACCTTTGCAGTACGAATTCCATGCGTTGCAAATTCGGGCGCTTGACCAACAGGTGCCCGTCATTATTGTGTATGAAGGCTGGGATGCTGCGGGCAAGGGCGGGAACATTCGACGCCTGACTGAACGCCTTGACCCTCGATTGTACACGGTGTACGGTATCGGCAAGCCAACCGCCGAAGAGCTGAATCACCACTATTTATGGCGTTTTTGGACCAAGCTGCCCGCGCGTGGCCATATGGTCATTTTTGATCGGTCGTGGTATGGCCGGGTACTCGTTGAACGCGTGGAAGGTTTTGCCAAAGCGGAAGAATGGGGCCGCGCCTACGACGAAATCAATCAGTTTGAGCGTATGTTAAGCGATGACGGCACGCTGATTATTAAGTTCTGGTTGCATATCACGACTCAGGAGCAACTTCATCGTTTCGAGGCGCGTATGGCGGACCCTACCAAGCGCTGGAAGATGACACCAGAAGATTGGCGTAACCGTGATAAATGGGCGCAGTACGAGCAGGCCATTGAGGACATGCTGCAGCGAACCAGCACCCCGATCCCGTGGCATCTTATTGAAGCTAACGATAAGCGATGGGCCAGAATCAAGGTGATGCGAAGTGCAATCAACGTGTTGCGGCAACGTCTGGAGCCTGATAATGGCGGCTAAATGGGTGCGGCCAGATAGGATACATGTAAAAGTATGACCAACGATTCACGATCAATCGTTCCAGCATGTCGTGTGGACTCCAGTCCCGAGCAACTTCAACGCGAAGCAGAACGCGCTGTGTTATATGGCGCTTGTCTGCTGGTTGTACGGCCAGATACTCGTATCAAGCCGCACCTCCGCGTCGCCGTTGATGCTCTGGTTCCAGCAGTGCGCGCCTACTACCTTGGCGATGATCCCCAGCTGGCGGCTCATGCAGTGAACTACGCTGATGCCTGTGGCGGACGGCTATTTTTGGATCAAAAGGCAGCACTATTTGCCGAGCGGCAGAACGTTGCGGACGAAAAGCAGGCAGAATAACTGATTCCGCGGCTGTTACACCGTGTCGAAATGCTTGGTATCTTTTGTGCATTCGTGGGATGTAATGCATCGATTAAAGTCAGGAGGTGAGTGATGGATGATCATTTAACGCTTCATGTTGACCCAATTGGCCATCGTATTATCGCGTTTATGCGCCAGCAACCCGAGGGTATGACCAATCCGGGAGAGCTAGTCGCGCACTTAAATGTTCCAGAGGAAGATGTGCGGGCAGAGCTTGCCAAGTTGGAGCGACTCGGCGTTGTTGACCGTGGACACACGAGCGAGGGGAACGAAGAATATATGCTCAACCCCACCCGCCTCGGCTCCTAGTGGTCGGACAAACAGGCTAGCGCGTGATCCGTATTGAAGGTGAAGTTGAGCATTGTTCCCCTAAATCTGATGCCTGTGCTTGACGCGCTACGTGTGCTGAAATCTGTAGTCAAGGGGTTGAAAGGGGAGCTTCACTGCAAGTTATTGTGTGTAAGATCTAGTCTTAAGCCGGTTGGCAAACTGTTGACAACAGGAGTACAGTATACAAGACCGGCTTTCCTTCATCTTCTGCCACGCTGCAGTGCGACAACCTTATTCCACGCCGGAACCTTCCCACTTCCCCAGAAAGCACAGGAGCAGCTATGGACATCCGTTGGCAAGATGAGATCCAGATAATGGCCCCCTATGATCTTGTGTACAGTTATCTTGCAGATTTTCCCCGCCATGCCGAGTGGACACAAACAATCGAGCGGATGGAGTTGCTGCGTCCGGGTGATGACACTGGTGTGGGCGCGCGGTATCGTACGTTTGAGCGGCAGGGAATGCAAGCTAATCGAGCGCCCGGTCAGCCAATTACTGCTGGACTAC
The DNA here is from genome assembly GCA_030147335.1 of Herpetosiphonaceae bacterium. Lineage (GTDB taxonomy): Bacteria > Chloroflexota > Chloroflexia > Chloroflexales > Kallotenuaceae > LB3-1. The sequence goes on from JASKZZ010000085.1 coordinate 6,557, forward strand.
C